>NZ_JBLFEO010000026.1:0-61378 GCF_047345505.1 Maribacter aquimarinus
AAAAGGCGGAGAACATTTTAAACAACAGGCCCAGAAAAAGGTTCGGGTACAGAACGCCCAACGAGGTTTTTGCCGCAGCAATAGAAAATCAGGGCATTGTTGCGTTTATGACTTGAATCCAGCGAAATAAAAAAAGCTGATATGGAAAACGTAACAGATTTTGAGGACATCCTCATCAGAAAATACGGAAAGAAAGGAACTGAAAAACGTGACAAGTATGATGCAGACTCACTTGCCTTCCGATTGGGCGTAATGCTAAAAGAGGCTCGCAAAGAGGCAAATTTGACCCAAGAAGAACTTGCAAAACGAACTGGCACGAAAAAAAGTTACATTTCTCGAATTGAACGTGGATTGAGCGATATCCAAGTTTCGACTTATTACAAACTGATTGAACTCGGACTTGGGAAAAATCTCAATATATCAATTGGATGAAAAAAGTACTGTGGGCAATAACTAAGCGTTTGTGCGGTCGGTACTGCCCAGCATGCAGGTAACGAAACTTCGGTATGGAACCACACCGGGCCCTTGGTCTCTTTTTCTGCTATGGGGATCGGTATGTACGGGGAGGGAGGTTTGCAGCGGCACCTGGGCCGATGCTTTTGTGGTTTTCGGTATTTCTTGACCCCGTGGGGATGCCTTCCACGATCCGGAGCCTTGAATCCCTAGCTCCATCGGGCATTTTTCGGCAAAACGTCCATTTGGGGCCATAGGTGTCGCCCACGGCCGTTGTACCGTTTTTGTTTGTGGATCTCCGCCAAAGAACACACTGGAACCCAGCACTGGAAACCCCGACCATATCCACAAGAAGTATGACTCCATAAAGTATTGCTGCTGTAAACAGAAAACGGCCTGGGAAGGTTGGCCACTTTTTTAAAAACCCGCAGGGAAGGTTTTTTTAACAAAATGGTCCATGTTCCGACCAGAAATCCGATATCTAAAAGTAAACTACCTCGGGCCAAGCCCACGAGGCGTTCATTGGAAACTGAATTTTAATTTCGAGGCAAGCCTCTGAGCATCAAGCCCTTTGGCGGTGCCAATGAATTCTTTAACAATAAACAAGGGCTGCCTGTTTCAGGACAAGACAAAATTAAGTAACAAAGTCAAACGATAATTTTGAAAGACAATTTTTAGTAAATTAGGAAAGTGAAAAAAGATGAAAATAACGAACTTGATTTTTTAGTTGACAAACTGACAAATTCGATTGAAAATGTTGTTACAGGCGATAGTTTTCAAACTGTGGTTTCTTTAGTCTCAACAAGTGATCTAAAAGCTATAACCAAAAAGAACGGTTGGCTTTTCAATTGGAAATTTGAACACAAACAACCTGAAAGAGAAGTTTATAACCTAACAATTGTTGGAAATCAAAATGTGGTACAAGGATTGATGTGTGTTGAAGTTAAACAAGACCACCTTTATATGCATTTGGTTGAGAACGCACCATTTAATCGTGGTAAAGCGAAAATGTATGCTGGAGTTCCAGGAAATTTGGTAGCTTTTGCTTGCCGACTTTCTTTTCAACGTGGACACGAAGGAAATGTATCCTTTTTATCGAAAACGGACTTAATCAACCATTATGAAAAAACGCTTGGCGCATTTCATTTTGGTGGTCGAGTAATGATAATCGAAACCAAATCAGCAATTAAACTGATCAACAGATATTTTAAAAACTTGGACTTATGAAAAATAAAATAATAGAAACTGATTTTATTGGCGGACAAGGCTCATTAACGGAAAAAGAAGAGCTAGCTTTAAAACACTATTTCGCGAAAAAAAAAAAGAGTATCGCCAAAAGAGGAACAAAAAAGCGAACTGAAAAGAAGAGCAAAGATTTAACCTCATAGCAAAAAGTACTACCGGTAATAACCAACCATTCATACGCTTGATACCACCCAGCATGCAGGTACCGAAACTTCGGTATTTCTTGACCCCGTGGGGATGCCTTCCACGATCCGGAGCCTTGAATCCCTAGCTCCATCGGGCATTTTTCGGCAAAACGTCCATTTGGGGCCATAGGTGTCGCCCACGGCCATTGTACCGTTTTTGTTTGTGGATCTCCGCCAAAGAACACACTGGAACCCAGCACTGGAAACCCCGACCATATCCACAAGAAGTATGACTCCATAAAGTATTGCTGCTGTAAACAGAAAACGGCCCGGGAAGGTTGGCCACTTTTTTAAAAACCCGCAGGGAAGGTTTTTTTAACAAAATGGTCCATGTTCCGACCAGAAATCCGATATTTAAAAGTAAACTACCTCGGGCCAAGCCCACGAGGCGTTCATTGGAAACTGAATTTTAATTTCGGGGCAAGCCTCGGAGCATCAAAGCCTTTGGCGGTGCCAATGAATTCTTTAACACGAAAAAAAGGCAACCTATTTCAAGACAGGACAGATTCGTTTCATAACATAATTTAGGTTAAATGATTGTATCTTTGATAGTATCAAATGATAGTATCAAAAATGAAACCACCCTACGAAATATCATCTTCTATTTTAAAATCAATAACCTCCATTTCAGAAAAAATAGGAGAGGTAAATGCTAATTTATTGAACAAGCCTTCACCGAAATTGAGAAAACAGAATAGAATCAAAACAATTCATTCTTCGTTAAAAATAGAAGGAAACACACTTACAGAAGAACAGGTTACGGCACTTCTTGATAACAAAAGAGTTATTGGGCCTAAAAAAGATGTGATTGAAGTTTTAAATGCAATCAAAATCTATGAAAATTTAGAAGAATACGAGCCTTCCAATGAAAAATCCTTTTTAAAAGCACATCAAAACTTAATGGAAGGTCTAATTGAAAATTCTGGAACTTATAGAAATCAAAGTGTGGGAATTGTAAAAGGCGCTAAAGTAGCGCATTTGGCACCACCTTATGAAAATGTTCCATACTTAATGAAAGACCTTTTTGAATACTTAAAAAAATCTGATGAAATTGAATTGATTAAAAGTTGTGTGTTCCATTACGAAATGGAATTTATACATCCTTTTTTGGATGGAAATGGTAGAATGGGAAGATTATGGCAAACTTTAATTTTAATGGAAAGATATCCAATCTTTGAGTTTCTACCCTTTGAAACCTTAATTGGCAACGACCAAGAAAAATATTATAAAGCCTTGGCTGAAAGTGATAAATCTGGAAAATCAACTAAGTTTATTGAGTATATGCTCAATGTAATTGACATTTCAATAAGTCAATTATTGGATTTTAATAATCGAACCTTAAATGAAAAAGATAGATTGGAATATTATGTTTCACTGAATAAAACTGAATTTACAAGAAAAGATTATATGAATATATTCAAAGACATTTCTTCAGCGACCGCAAGTAGGGATTTAAGGAAAGGAGCTGAATTGGATTTGTTTGAAAAAATAGGAGAAAAAAATAAAACAATCTATCGTTTAAAATAACGTGGCCCAAGAACCAACCGCTCATACGGTCGGTACCACCCAGCATGCATATACCGAAACTTCGGTATGGAACCACACCGGGCCCTTGGTCTCTTTGTCTGCTATGGGGATTGGTCTGCAGTGGGGGAGAGAGGTTTACAGTGGCACCTGGGCCGATACTTTTTTTTCAGCATTTTTTGACCCCGCGGGGATGCTTTTCAAGATCCGGAGCCTTGAATCTCCGTCTCCGCCGGGCACTTTTTACCCAAACGTCCACTTACGGTCATAGGTGTCCCGCACGGCATTGTGCCGTTTTTATTGGTGGATCTCCGCCAAAGAACACACTGGAACCCAGAACTGGAAACCCCCGACCATATCCACAAGATGTACCACCCCATAAAGTATTGTTGCCATAAAAAGAAAACGGCCTGGGAAGGTAGGCCACTTTTTTCAAAACCCGCAGGGGATATATTTTGATGAAATGGCCCATATTCCGACCAGAAATCCGATATTTAAAGATGAATCCTTTGACACAAAAAAAGGGCAACCTATTTCAGGACAAGACAAAAAAGCCAACGCACAAAGCAATGAGTGCTATCGCACACATTGCTTTTTTGCCAACGCTGACGGAAAAGATGAAATTTGAAACAGATAAAAAGAACTTAAAATAAATGGCAAAAAAGAACGTAAACGGAACGGAAGAACCGTTGGAAAAACAACTCTGGAAATCGGCTGATAAACTGAGAAAAAACATTGATGCTGCGGAATACAAACACGTAGTGCTTGGACTTATATTCCTGAAATACATCTCGGATGCCTTTGAAGAGCTTTACAACAAACTAAAAGCTGGCGCAGACGAATATGCAGGAGCCGACCCAGAAGACAAAGACGAATACAAAGCCGAGAATGTATTCTTCGTGCCAGAGAAAGCCCGTTGGTCTTACCTGCTCTCACAAGCTAAGCAACCGACCATTGGGAAGTCTGTGGATGAAGCCATGGACTTCATCGAAAAGGAAAACGTTTCGTTGAAAGGCGTTTTGCCCAAAGTATATGCCCGACAAAATCTTGACCCAACTAGTTTAGGTGAACTCATAGACATGATTGGAAACATTGCCTTTGGGGATGCCAAAGCCCGAAGTGCAGATGTTCTCGGTCATGTGTTTGAATATTTCTTGGGTGAATTTGCCTTAGCAGAAGGTAAAAAGGGCGGACAGTTCTACACGCCAAGAAGCGTTGTTGAACTCTTGGTTGAAATGCTCGAACCCTACAAAGGTCGAGTATTTGACCCTTGCTGTGGCTCGGGTGGAATGTTCGTGCAGTCTGAGGAATTTGTAACCGAACACCAAGGGAAAATCAATGACATTTCCATTTACGGGCAGGAAAGCAACCAAACAACCTGGCGACTGGCAAAAATGAATTTGGCCATTAGAGGCATTGACAGCTCGCAGGTGAAATGGAACAACGAAGGCTCGTTTTTGAATGATGCCCACAAAGACCTGAAAGCCGATTACATCATTGCCAACCCACCGTTTAACGTGAGTGATTGGAGCGGTGATTTGCTGCGGACCGATGGCCGCTGGAAATACGGTACACCGCCTAAAGGAAATGCCAATTACGCGTGGATTCAACATTTCATGTACCACCTGGCACCCAGTGGACAAGCAGGTTTTGTATTAGCTAAAGGAGCACTGACTTCTAAAAGTGGCGGTGAAGGCGACATCAGAAAAGAATTGGTGGAAGCCGACTTGATTGACTGCATTGTAAACCTGCCTGCCAAGTTGTTTTTGAATACCCAAATTCCTGCTTCGCTGTGGTTTATGAGCCGTAACCGTAGCAATGGCAAATTCCGAAACCGCACAGGCGAAATCCTCTTTATAGATGCCCGCAACCTGGGGCATTTGATAAACCGAAGAACCAAAGTGCTTTCTGAGGAAGATATTGAGCAGATTACGAGTACTTACCACAACTGGCGAAATACCGATGGCGATTACGAAGACATAAAAGGCTTCTGCGCTTCCGTTACCAAAGAACGAGTAGCCGAACTGGACTATGTGCTTACCCCAGGCCGCTACGTAGGCTTGGCGGAAGAAGAAGATGACTTTGACTTTGCCGAACGCTTTACCAGGCTGAAAGCCGAGTTTGAGGCGCAGCTCAAAGAAGAGGCGGAGCTCAACGAGCGCATTGCAAAGAACCTTACCAAAATTAAGGTAGATGGCTAAAAAGAATCAGCAAATAGAGGTGCTGGGAAAGGTGATTACCATAGACCCGGATGATTTTATTTCCCTAACCGATATGCTCAAAGCTAAGGACGGCGATTTTTTTATCTCCGATTGGCTCAGAAACCGCAACACCCTGGAGTATCTGGGTATTTGGGAGCGAATTCACAATCCGGATTTTAATTATGGCGAATTCGCCACAATTACCCAACAAGCAGGATTGAACAGCTACAAAATCAGTGTGAAGGAATGGGTAGCAAAGACACAGGCGATAGGCATCAGGGCCAAGGCAGGAAGATACGGCGGCACCTATGCCCAT
Source organism: Maribacter aquimarinus (assembly GCF_047345505.1). Taxonomy (NCBI): domain Bacteria; kingdom Pseudomonadati; phylum Bacteroidota; class Flavobacteriia; order Flavobacteriales; family Flavobacteriaceae; genus Maribacter; species Maribacter aquimarinus. Next base: position 5,925 of record NZ_JBLFEO010000026.1, read on the forward strand.
CAGGATATTGCCTTTGAATTTGGCATGTGGATCAGTGCCGAGTTTAAGATTTATCTGGTCAAAGAATTTCAACGTCTAAAAGAGGCGGAGTCCAAAGACCTGGAATGGAACGTAAAACGCCAATTGACCAAAATCAACTACCGCATCCATACCGATGCCATTAAAGAAAACCTCATTCCCCAAGGTCTTACCGCTCAGCAAATCTCCTTTGTATATGCCAATGAGGCCGATGTGCTGAATGTAGCTTTATTTGGAAAAACCGCTAAACAATGGCGAGACGAAAATCTCGACAAGAAGGGAAATATCCGCGATTATGCCAATGTCTCGCAACTGGTATGCCTGGCCAATTTAGAAAACCTCAATGCCGTTTTGATTGGTGACGACATCCCCCAAAGCGACCGCCTCCTAAAACTGAACCAAATCGCCATCAGCCAAATGAAAATTTTGCTGCAACACGATAGCCCAAACCTATTGAATAACCCCAAAAGTGAAAATTGATGAGTGAGTGGAAGGAAGTTGTATTAGAAGATATTACCAGCCGTATTGGTGATGGATTACACGGCACGCCCAAATACGATACCAACGGAGATTATTTCTTTATCAATGGAAATAATCTAAAGGACGGCAAGATTCTGATTAAACCTGACACAAAAAAGGTGACCAAGGAAGAAGCTATAAAGCATGAAAGACCATTATCCGATAGGACAATACTTCTATCGATAAATGGTACAATTGGAAACTTGGCATTCTATAATTATGAAAAATGCATGCTTGGAAAAAGTGCATGTTACATAAACATCAACGAAGATGTTTCTGTACCATTCATGTACTATCATTTTTTAAGTGAAGAGTTTCAGTTGTACATTGAAATGATAGCTACAGGAACTACGATACCTAATGTTCCATTAAAGGGGATTAGACAGTATACTTTCAACTTACCTTCTACACCCGAACAAAACGCAATAGCAGAAGTCCTTTCCAGCTTAGACGACAAAATAGACCTGCTGCACCGCCAAAACCAAACCCTTGAGCAAATGGCGGAGACGTTGTTTCGGCAGTGGTTTGTGGAGGAAGCTGATGAGGGGTGGGATAAAGGTGTTTTGGGGGATTATATTTTTACCAATAAGAATTCAGTAAGAAAAGACTATCCAAACCTAGAGATTGAGTATTTAGATACGGGATCTTTGACCACAGGTAGATGGGGCAATTTTCAACCTTTTTTGCTATCGGAAGCACCAAGCCGAGCAAAACGGCTGGTTAAACATAATGATATTCTTTATTCGACGGTCAGACCCAATCAATTACACTACGGCATAGTTAGAAATCCAATTGAAAATTTGGTGGTGTCAACTGGTTTTTGTGTAATCACTTGTCACTCGCTATCGCCTTACTTCGTTTATTATTATTTAACTGATAAAGGAATGACAGAATACTTGCATTCAATAGCAGAAGGCTCTACATCGGCTTATCCGTCCCTAAAGCCTAGTGATATTGAAGCTCTTGAATTTTCGATAGCACCTTCTGATGTATTGGAAAAGTTTGATCGATTTGTCGATGATGCATGGAAAAGGATAGAATCAAACCAAACCCAAATCCGCACCCTTACCGCTCTACGGGTTACGCTGCTGCCGAAGTTGATGAGTGGGGAGGTGCGGGTGCAGTCCCAGCGGGACGCAACCTTTGTAGGAAATAATTCCACCACCAACCCCAGCTCCGTAGGTGCGGCACAAAAAGAAACCCATGGCTAAGATTTATTTTTATTCAACATTTAAAGATATTGCCCCTCTGGGGCTCAGGCATTTTTTATATGCCCGATGTTACAAAGATGTTGCTCCTACGGAGCTAATCTTTCAGCTATGGCAGAAGCAGTCCCAGCGGGACGCAACCTTTGTAGGAAAAAATCCCACCAATCACATTAGCTCCGTAGGAGCGGCACCAAAAGAAAACCATGGCTAATACCTACACCCAAATATTGGTTCAAATTGTATTTGCGGTAAAAGGTCGCCAAAACCTGATAACGGAAAAACATCGTGAGTCCATAGAAAAATACATCTGTGGCATTGTCACCAATAAAAAATCAAAGCCACTTGCTATCTATTGCAATCCAGACCATTGTCATATTTTGATAGGATTACACCCTTCCGTTTCCACATCAGAAATGGCACAAGACATTAAAGCCAATTCATCAAAATGGATAAATGAAAACAAATGGGTGATGGGGAAATTCAATTGGCAAGAAGGTCATGGGGCATTTACCTACAGCCGTTCACAATTAAATCAGGTGGTTCAATACATACGTAATCAACCCGAACACCACAGGAAGAAAACGTTTAGAGAGGAGTACATAAGCTTCTTAGAAAAATTTGAAATAGATTATGATGATCAATATGTGTTTGAATTCAATGACTAAAGGTGTCGCCCCTATGGGGCTTGGACTTTTCTTATGTGTCAAGAGCTACAAAGGTTTTGCTCCTACGGAGCTAATACATATGCCAATTCAAAAGCAGTGGATTCAAAAACAGTACCATAGGGAGACAGCCATTTCAGGAGGAATTCCAGAACTGTCCCAGCGGGACGAAACCTTTGGGAAGAAAAACATCTGAAACAGAAGCAGTCCCAGCGGGACGAAATCTGTGTAGAAAAGCCATTGAATAGCAATATAAGCTCCATAGGAGCGACACCAAAAGAAGAATGACAAGAATTACTGAACATAGCATAGAAGATTTTGCCATCAAACTGTTGGAGCATTTGGGCTATGAATACATCTACGCCCCAAGCATTGCCCATGACGGTGAGAATCCAGAGCGTAGTTCATACGAAGAAGTCCTGCTCACGCATCGCATGGCAGAAGCAGTGCGAAGAATCAATCCCACCGTGCCACCTGATGCACAAGAAGAAGCCATCAAAGAGATTCAGCGTATTCATTCGCCAGAGTTATTGACGAACAATGAAAGCTTTCATCGCTTATTGACCGAAGGCATTAAAGTCAGCTATCAAAAAGACGGACAACAAAGAGGAGATTTGGTGTGGTTAATCGACTTTAACACACCTGAAAACAATGATTTTATTGTAGCCAACCAGTTTACGGTGGTAGAAGATGGGGTAAACAAACGCCCTGATGTCATTCTCTTTATCAACGGTTTTCCTTTGGTGGTCATCGAACTCAAAAATGCAGCGGATGAAAACGCCACCATCAAATCGGCATTTCGCCAGATAGAAACCTACAAAGAGGTCATTCCAAGTCTGTTTACTTACAATGCGTTTACGATTATTTCAGATGGTTTGGAAGCCAGAGCAGGAACGCTTTCATCGGGCATGAGCCGTTTTATGGCTTGGAAGTCGGCAGACGGCAAAGAAGAAGCTTCGCACTTGGTCAGCCAAATGGAAACGCTCATCAATGGCATGCTCAACAAAGAAACCTTGCTGGATTTGGTTCGGCATTTCATCGTGTTTGAAAAGTCGAAAAAGGAAGATGCCAAAACGGGCGTTACTACCATTTCAACCGTCAAAAAATTAGCTGCTTATCATCAGTATTATGCCGTAAACCGAGCGGTGGATTCTGCCATGAGAGCGACAGGCTACACGGTAGAAAAAGAAACGCCAGTTAGTATGGTAATGGAATCGCCTGAAAGTTATGGTGTGGCTGGTGTAAAATCACAACCCAAAGGCGACCGAAAAGGTGGTGTGGTTTGGCATACCCAAGGAAGTGGCAAATCCCTTTCCATGGTGTTCTTCACAGGTAAAATCGTATTGGCTTTGGACAACCCCACCGTGGTGGTAATCACCGACCGTAATGATTTGGACGACCAACTCTTTGACACTTTCGCTTCTTCCACACAGCTATTACGACAAGAACCGAAGCAGATAGAAAACCGAAACGATTTAAAGGAAAAACTGAAAGTGGCTTCTGGTGGTGTGATTTTTACCACCATTCAAAAATTCTCGCCCGAAGAAGGCAATGTATATGAAACCCTTTCGGAACGAGAAAACATTGTGGTAATAGCTGATGAAGCCCACCGAACGCAATACGGTTTCAAAGCCAAAACAGTAGATGACAAAGACGAGCAAGGTAATGTGATTGGTAAGAAAACCGTGTACGGTTTTGCCAAGTACATGCGTGATGCTTTGCCCAATGCCACATATATTGGTTTTACAGGAACACCTATTGAAAGCACCGATGTAAACACACCTGCCGTTTTCGGAAACTACATTGATGTTTATGACATTGCCCAAGCGGTTGAAGACGGTGCAACGGTTCGCATTTATTACGAAAGCCGTCTGGCAAAAGTGAACCTAAGTGAAGAAGGTAAAAAACTGGTTGAGGAACTGGACGATGAGTTGGACGGAGAAGAACTCACCGAAACCCAAAAAGCCAAAGCCAAATGGACACAGTTGGAAGCCTTAATCGGCAGTGAAAACCGCATCAAGAATGTAGCCAACGATATCATTCAGCATTTTGGTCAACGCCAAGAAGTTTTTGAAGGCAAAGGAATGATTGTGGCCATGTCCAGAAGAATTGCCGCTGACTTGTACAATGAAATCATCAAACTAAAGCCTGAATGGCATTCAGACGATTTGGACAAAGGTGTGATAAAAGTCGTGATGACTTCATCCTCTTCGGATGGACCAAAAATCGCCAAACATCATACTACCAAACAGCAAAGAAGAACACTTGCCGACCGCATGAAAGACCCAGACGATGGACTGAAACTGGTGATTGTTCGGGATATGTGGCTCACGGGTTTTGATGCACCAAGCATGCACACCCTTTATATCGACAAACCGATGAAAGGCCACAACCTGATGCAGGCCATCGCAAGGGTAAACCGAGTGTACAAAGACAAGCCAGGTGGTTTGGTCGTAGATTATTTGGGTATTGCTTCTGATTTAAAAAAAGCACTTTCGTTTTACTCAGATGCAGGTGGTAAAGGTGACCCAACCATTGCCCAAGCCCAAGCAGTTGAATTGATGCTGGAAAAACTGGAAGTCGTTTCGCAGATGTACAGCGGCTTCCCGTATGAAGATTATTTTCAAGCCGAAACGGGTCAAAAACTATCTATGATTTTGGCAGCAGAAGAACACATTCTCGGACTGGAAGATGGAAAGAAACGATACATTAATGAAGTAACTGCTCTATCCAAAGCCTTTGCGATTGCTGTTCCGCACGAGCAAGCCATGGACGTGAAAGATGAAGTGTCATTTTTCCAAGCCGTAAAGGCACGTTTGGCAAAATTTGATGGCACAGGTTCAGGCAGAACCGATGAAGAAATTGAGACTACTATTCGTCAGGTCATAGACCAAGCCTTGGTTTCTGAACAAGTAATTGATGTTTTTGATGCGGCAGGAATCAAGAAACCCGACATTTCCATTTTATCCGAAGATTTTCTGATGGAACTCAAAGGAATGGAACACAAGAACGTAGCTCTGGAAGTTTTGAAAAAGCTACTAAATGACGAGATAAAGGCACGTTCCAAAAAGAACTTGGTTAAGAGTAAGTCGCTTAAAGAGATGTTGGAGAATTCCATCAAGAAATACCACAACAAAATTTTGACGGCTGCCGAAGTGATGGACGAACTCATCAAGTTGAGTAAGGAAATCGTGAACATGGACAGTGAAGCCAAAAAGCTTGGACTGACTGACTTTGAATATGCTTTTTACACAGCAGTAGCCAGTAACGATTCTGCCAAACAACTCATGCAACAAGAAAAGCTGAGAGAACTTGCTGTGATTTTAACCGAACGAGTAAAACAAAACGCATCCATCGACTGGACAATTAAGGAAAGTGTAAGAGCGAAACTCAAAGTAATTATCAAGCGGACTTTGAGACAATACGGCTATCCACCAGACATGCAAAAACTGGCAACAGAAACGGTTTTGAAACAAGCAGAAATGATTGCAAAAGAATTAACAACCGACTAAGGAATGCCAACGCCCAGTTCAAGCACATTGCAATCCTCGTTCCTGCGGTTGCAAAGAGCTTTCACGCCAACGCACGGACGGAAAAGAAAAAAGCACGAAAGCACAACATTGGCTATACGTAATGCAGTCAAAGTGCTGATATAAAATTAATTACATTAAACAAATTAACTGCTAAACGGAAAGTGAAGTGCCTTGAAATCCCGCACTACTCATAGCGAACCGTTGGGCACAATTCCCTACATAAAGAAACTCTATTAATTTCTTGAGTTAACGAGTTGATTTTTGTAAGAATTTTAAGATAAAATCAACCGTTAGTCAGAACTTGACAAACTAAATCCCAATTCAATAACCTAACGCAACTAACATCTGGAAACCGGGTGAGAAAAACAATATTTGAAATTACCAAAATGGACTGTCCGTCGGAGGAAAATCTAATCCGAATGAAATTGGACGGAATCTCAAGTATTGCCCATTTGGACTTTGACATTCCGAACCGAAAACTGACCGTTTTTCACAGCGGACAAATGGACCAAATTGAAAAGTCCGTTCTTGAACTGAACTTGGGCGGAAAGAAAATTTCGACCGAGCAAACCTACCAAACGGAATTTAAAGAAAACGCAGACCAGAAGAAACTGCTTTGGTCTGTACTCGCAATAAATTTTGCTTTTTTCCTAATTGAAATGACAACGGGAATTATCTCAAAATCAATGGGACTGGTTGCCGACAGTTTGGATATGCTGGCAGACAGTTTTGTTTACGGCATTAGTTTGTTTGCGGTCGGTGGAACGCTGATTAAGAAAAAGCGGATTGCCAAACTTGCCGGATATCTTCAAATAACCCTTGCGATCATTGGATTTGTAGAAGTTCTAAGAAGATTTTTTGGACACGAAGAACTTCCGGATTTTTCTACCATGATCATCGTTTCGATTTTTGCACTCATGGCAAACGGAATTTGCCTTTATATGCTGCAAAGGTCAAAAAGCAAGGAAGAAGCCCATATGAAAGCGAGTATGATTTTCACTTCGAATGATGTGATTATTAATTTAGGGGTTATGGTCGCCGGACTTTTGGTAAATTGGTTACAGTCAAGCATACCTGATTTGATGATCGGGACAATCGTTTTTGTTTTGGTCGTACAAGGAGCATTCCGAATCCTAAAATTGAGCAAATGAAAGGTAGCAAACCACAGACGGTTACCAAATGTATTCTAACAGCACCAGAAGAGTCACAAAAAATATGGAGAGAATGAAAAACCTTGATCGGAGCTACCGTGCCAAAAGCCCAGGGCGGCAAAGCTTGGAACGAGCCGATTTACCAATATAACGTCTAGGTATCAAGTTCGACTATGATATTGCAAGTCAATCATTAAGGTTATTTAGACATCAAGACATTGATAAAATTGAAGTAATTCATATTTTGAATAATGTTTCAGAGGTGAAATATAAATCAGACTTGACAAATTCTAAATCAACAGAACTTAACCAACAAGTTGACAAACAATTATTATTCAATTTGTTATGAATGAAGCCAACGCATAAAACCATACCCATTTGCAATGACACAGGGTGTTCAAAATTTACGCTTTTAAGTTCCTGAACTACCTTTCGCACTAGCCAAATCGCTAACCCAAAATTGCAAAAGAGCACATCTTTCGCGTAGAATGTGTCCATTTTTCCCAGATGCTGTTTTGGAGGTGCGTAATGCGGGTGCAGCCCCTAACAAAATCAAGACTTTTGCCATCAAGTAAAGGCCCTAACCCCGGTGATGGCGCCAAAGTGGGAGCAACGATCGGTTTTGCCCGTACCCAGAAGGTGGACCCAACTGGTAAAAGCTCTTTTTGCCTTGGGAACGGATAAAAGAAACCTTTGGGAGGACACCGGCATAGATCGCAACGAGGGGCACGTTTTCCTCCCAAATGCCTGGCACTATACTACCAATATGGGTGGCACAAAACGAACCGAAGTGTTCACTGGCCCCGTGGTATGACCTAGGTCATGTTTCGCCGTAAAAGTTCGGCCTATTTTTGGCCGTACGGGACATGGACGCCCCACCACATTTTTACGGAAGTTGCTTTTCCCGGACGGTTTTTTTAACCCAGATTATGCACTAGACTTTCGAAATGAGGGTGCAAAGCCCAATAAAATCAAGACTTTTGCGATTGAGTCGTAGCCATCGCTACGGTGAGTGAGCAAAAGTCAGTGCAACGATTGATTTTGCAGGGATTTATAGCCGTAATAGAATTTCTATTGCTTAACCTGGGTTTAACGTCGCCAGGGCAAAAGCTTAGGGGGGATTTTCATATCTTAAGGCGTACGGATGGCAGATGCGTTTTCCCCATTGGGAAAGCGGGGTTGCCGCCTCTGGATGCTTTGGTTTGGCCCTGCCGCAACCCGCGGAGGGCGGGCCATGCCCCCTATGTGCCAAAGGAACGGCTTTGGCCGCCTTAACTTGGAAAAATGATTGGGAACACCACCGAAGACCATTTGCTACAGGCCATTTTTGATGCCTCCGTGGAGGGCGTTATGGTGGTAAGTGACCATGGGGCCATCCTCAAGGCCAATGCCTCTTGCCATGCCATGTTCGGCTATGCACAAGGGGAGCTGCTGCAACAGAAAATGGAAATCCTTGTGCCCCAGCGCTACAGGGAAAGGCACCAGGGCCACCGGAAGCGCTATGCGCGCAGGCCGGGGAGTAGGGTCATGGGCGGCAACCTGGACCTCTGGGGGCTCAGGAAGGACGGCACGGAATTCCCCGTGGATGTGAGCCTTAGCCCCACGGCCATTGGCGGGCGTTCCGTGACCATTGCCTATGTGCGCAATGCCACACAGCGCAAGGAACAGTTGCGCCAGCTTCGGGAATCCAATAAGGTGTTGGCAGAGACCAACCGTAAGTACGGCACCCTCATTGGCAACCTTCAAGGGGTGGTGTTCCGTTGCAAAAATGACCGCCAGTACCCCATGGAGTTCATCAGTCCGGGCTGCGCCCTTTTGACCGGGCATGCCCCCGAGGCCTTCACCGAGGGGCGTGTTAGTTTCGGAGAGCTCATTCTGGCCCAGGATCGGGACAGGGTCTGGAAGGAGATCCAGCGGGCCATTGCCCAAGAACGTCCCTTTGTGCTCAATCACGGCATCCTGGATCAAAGCGGAGGGGTAAAGGCGGTAAGGACCTCTGGCAGTCCGGTGCGTGGCCATGATGGTGGCATCGTGGCCTTGGAGGGCTTTATCGCCGACGTGTCCGCCGAACGGAAGATCGAGGGCGAACTACGCTCCAAAAATGCCGAAAACAGGGCGTTGTTGGATGCGCTCCCGGACATGATGTTCATTCAGGACCATAAGGGCAGGTTCATGGACCTGTACGCCCCAGAGCCGGAAAAACTCTTCATGCCCAAGGAAGAGATGTTGGGCAAGGACATGAAAGAGGTGTTTCCGTCGCCCATTTATGCCAAGTACGGCACTGTTTTCAAGGCGGTACTGAAAACGGGCCGTTTGCAGCAGTTTGAATATGTCCATGGCCAAGGCCCCGGGCAGCTGATCTTTGAGGCCCGTACCGTTCCCCTGAACCGGCACGCCCTGCTCACCATTGTGCGCGATGTGACCCAAAAGAAAAAGACGGAGCAGCACCTAAAGGACAGTGAGGCCAAGAACAGGGCCATTTTACAGGCCTTGCCGGACCTCTATTTTTTGGTGGACGCCCAAGGACACTGTTTGGATGTGGGCGCCCCGGATGCCTCATTGCTGCCCGTGTCCGCCCAGGCCATGATCGGCAAGCACCTTTCCGAACACCTGCCGGGCGAAGTGGTGCAGCGCATCATGGACGCCTACCAGGGCAGCAAGGAGCTGCAGCGAACCAAGTTTCTGGAGCACCAAATGCCCGTAAAGGATGCCAATGGGTATTTTGAATCGCGCATTGTGGCCCTTCCGCAAAGCGGGTTTTTGATGCTGAGCAGGGACATAAGCCACCGAAAGCAGACCGAAGTGAACCTCTTCATAAAGAATTTGGCCCTGGCCTCTGCCGGCAATGGCATTTTGATCTCCGATGCCCAAAGGGAAGGGCAGCCGGTGATCTACGCCAATGAGGCCTTTTACAGGATGACGGGCTATTCGGAAAATGAGGTCTTGGGCAGAAATTGCCGCTTTTTGCAGAACAGCGATCGGGATCAGGAGGCCATTGGCAAAATGGCGGCTGCCATGGCCCAGGGCCTGCCCTGCCAGGTACAGCTGCGCAACTACCGCAAGGACGGCACGCTCTTTTGGAACGAGCTCACCATTACCCCGGTGCACAACAATTTGGGGGAGTTGACGCATTTCATAGGCGTGCAGAACGATGTAACGCAGCGCGTGCTCGAGGAGGAGTTCAAGGACCATGTCCGGACGGTCCTGCAGATGATCGCCGAGCACCGCCCCCTGAAATCCATAGGCAGGGAGATCATCCGTACGGTAGAGACCAACATGGACCGTGGCATGGCCTCCATCCAAATGTTGGACACCGGCACAACATCCTTGCGCACCCTGGTGGCCAGTAAGTTGCCGGAGGCCTTTGTGCGGTCTTTGGACGGTACCGTGGTGGGTCCGGGAATGGGCCCTTGTGGCCGTGCCGCACATACCAAGGAGCCCGTGGTGGTCAAAGACCTTGAAAAAGATGACAACTGGCGCGAGGCCGCTGCGTTGGCCTTGGCCCACGGCTTGCGGTCTTGCTGGTCCTATCCCATTTTTTCCTCCAACAAGCGGGTACTGGGCATATTGGCCATTTACCATGACAAAGGCTGTTTGCCCAACAAGATGCAGCAATCCATCATAAGCAACATTGTACAGCTCACGGGAGTGGCCTTGGAACAGGACGCCATTGGAAAGGAACTCAAAAAGAACCGTGCGCTGTTGGAGGGCTACGCCCGGGAACTGGAACAGAAGGTGGCGGAGCGCACCAATGAACTGCGGCATACGGTCAAGGAACTGGTGCGCACCAACCTACAGCTAAAAGACCAGGTGGCCGCCACCAAAGCGGCCAAGAACAAGGCCTTGGAGAGCCAGACCATGTTCACCGCCATTTCCAAAAACTTTCCAAAGGGCATCATCATCGTCTTCAACACAGCCATGGAAATTGTGTACATAGACGGCGGCGAGCTTTTGCGCATGGGCTATAAAAAGGAACAGTTTGAAGGCAGGCACATAGAGGACATTGAGCAGTTTTCGCCCCAGCGCATTGCCCGTATCAAGGCCGATGTAGAACGCACCATACAGGGAGAGCAGCTTTCTTTTGAAATCCAGTTCAGAAAGAAGACCTATACGGTAAACACCTCACCGCTTTATGCCGGCAACAACACCGTGAAATGGACCTTGTTCGTGTATAATGACATCAGCAAACAGAAGCAGGCAGAGACCAATATCCGTAACGCCCTGGTGCAGGAACAACAGCTCAATGAGCTAAAGTCGCGCTTCATTTCCATGGCGTCCCATGAGTTCCGGACCCCGCTCAGCGCCATTTTGTCCTCGGCCACGCTCATCCGCAGAATGCACCATCCGGACAAGGTGCAGAAGCGGGAAAAGTATGTGGGCCAAATAGAATCCAATGTGCGCAATTTGGTGGTGATCTTGAACGATTTTCTGTCCCTGGGCAAGTTGGAGGAGGGCGAGACCATCTGTAGGCCACAGTCCTTTGACCTGGTGGCCCTGGCCGGGCAGGTGCTGCGTGATCTTGAAGCCAGTAAAAAAGAGGGCCAGAAGCTGCGTTTCAGTCACCCTGAAGCGGTGCCGGTGAAGGAGTTGGACCCCAAGCTTACCAAGCATATCCTGGTGAACCTGGTCTCCAACGCCATAAAGTACGCGGAGGAGGGCACCGAGATCAAGGTGGGCATAGCACTGGGCGAAGGCGGCGTTACCCTCCAGGTAAGCGATGCCGGCATTGGGATTCCCCAAGGGGAACAAGGGCATTTGTTCGAGCGTTTTTTCAGGGCCAAGAACGCGGTGAACATTCAAGGCACGGGGCTGGGGCTCCATATTGTAAAACAGTACACCGAACTTATGGGCGGCAGGGTACGCTTTGAGAGCAAGGAGAACGTGGGCACCACCTTTTGGGTAGATTTTGACCTGGCCGCGGAAAAGGATGGGGCGGGCGTGCCCCCGTTGTCCTGAGGGGGGCAACCAAGGAAGAACATGTCCCAGGGGCCACACCCGCAAGGGAACAAACAAAGAACAGAAACCTAAAGCAATGGCAATGAAAAAAATTCTGATTATCGAGGACAATAGGGACGTGCGGGAAAACACGGCCGACATTCTGGAACTGGAGGGCTATGACACCGCCACGGCCCCGGACGGGGAGATGGGCGTGGCCAAGACCCTTGCCTTTGGCCCGGACCTGATCATCTGCGACATTATGATGCCAAAACTGGATGGTTACGGCGTGCTGCGGGCATTGGCCAAAAAGTCCGAGACCGCCCGTATTCCGTTCATATTCCTCACCGCCAAATCCGAAAAAGCGGACGTGCGCAAGGGAATGAACCTCGGGGCAGACGACTACCTTACCAAACCCTTTGAGGAGCATGAGCTTTTGGAGGCCGTAAGGGCCAGGCTAAAAAAGACCGATTTTCTCAGAAACGAGTACGCCAAGAACCTGGGCGGCGTGGATGCCTTTCTACAGGGGGCCGCCCACTATCTGGATGTGGACTCCATACAGCGCGAGTACCGGGCCAAGGTATATGCCCCCAAGGATTTTGTCTTTATGGAGGGCGATGCCGCGCACGACCTTTTCTTTGTGGAAAAAGGCAGGGTAAAGACCTATCGGTCCACAGAGTCCGGAAAAGAGTTTGTCACCGGCATCCACAAGGCGGGCGATTTTATGGGGCAGCTTTCCCTGCTGGGGGGGCAGGGAACCTACTTGGAAAGTGCCACCGCGCTCAAAGAGGCCACCATATACGCCATTCCCAAGTCCAATTTTCTACCATTGATCAAGGACAACAGGGAAATTGCCAATAGGTTCATGGAGTTGATCTCCAATGATCTGATGGAAATGCAGGAACAACTGGTGAGCATGGCCTACGAGTCTGTTCGCCAGCGCGCGGCAAAAACCTTGTTGCGCCTGCATGCCAGGGGCGTGGGCCAAGAAGGCATAGAACTGCCTCGGGAAGATTTTGCGGGGATGATCGGCACGGCCACGGAAACGGCCATACGCACCCTGTCCGAGTTCAAGGATGAGGGCCTTATTTCCATCAATGCCAACAGGAGCATCATGCTGGGCGATAAGGCCCGCTTGCAGCACGTGGCCAATGTAAGGTAGCCTGGGTTTCCGGACCTTTTTTTGCGTGTTCCGGCCCGTTTCCCGCTCAGGGGCATGTAGGGATGCCAAACGGATCAAAGCGCGCCCATGGCCGCCGCAAAGTATGACATACATCATTTTATGGCTTGTGGTTCCTTGATATCTTGCGTGTTTATGGGGGGTGTTGCCACTTGCCCATAAGGCTGGAACCCCATGATGGTAATGGGGTGTTATACCAGTTCTCGTTTGAAATGCAGCCATAGAAATGGAATTATTTTTTTGGCCTGCGAAAAAGAAAAATCAGGCATAGCCGAGCTACGGCTTATTTTTATTTTGAAGTAGGGCGTAAAAAGAAACCATTTATCGGCTTATTTTCAATTGGGAAATGGTATTACAATGATGACTATGGAATTGGATGTTATGGCGCCAAAGCGGAAAGATTTTTTTTCACAACGGGCAAGGCATTGGGCCAAGGTGGTCCTTGCCCTTGAAAATGTGAAGAAAACCACGGGACACGCGCTGGGTGTCACGGTGTTGTTGAAGTATGATGGCCCCCCGGCCCGCAGGGCCGCCCTCCGTGCCCGTTGGGAGAAGGTGTTGGGGGCAAAGACCTCCTTCGGGTCTTTTGAGCATCCGGAGCTGGGCACCATTGTGCTCGCAGGCCCGCTCTCGGAACTGTTTCTCCAAGCCGTGAACGGCAAAAAGCTGGCCGAGCTCACAGAGGGCCCCTATGGGATTCTAAGGGGACTGGGTTTGGACGGTGAAACGGCCCGGGAGCACATCAGGGCCCTGGACAAGGGCGAATACCTCTTGTTGATGCGTGAGGAACAGGGCCAACGGTCCTAAGAACTGGAAAAACACAAGAAGATGCTGGGAAGATTAACAGAGACACAGATGGAACAGGTGTTGCGCAGCAACATCGTGGGCCGCTTGGGTTGCCATGCAGAGGGGGAGACCTATGTGGTTCCCATTTCCTATGCCTATGATGGCACCCATCTTTACGGACACACCCAAGAGGGCCTTAAGGTGGAGCTGATGCGAAAAAACCCGAACATTTGCCTTTTGGTGGACGAGATGGAAGACATGGGCAATTGGCGCAGCGTGATCCTTTGGGGCAGGTTTGAGGAGTTGAAAGAAACGGGGGCCCGGGAAAGCGCCATGCGGTTCCTGTTGGACCGTACCCTGCCCTATCTCACCGGGGAGACCACCTTGCAGCACGTGATGCGGGACGCCCACCTGGGCAGGTCAAGGGCCCTGGACGGGGTCATGTACAAGATTGTCCCCCTAAGGAAGACCGGTAGGTTCGAGAAACGCTGAAAAAAGGAAGTCTTTTCGGCCATAAAAAGACAAGCTTGGGCCACGGTCCGGGAGATCGATCGCCTTGCCCCAACCACTAGGCCAACGTTAGGGCATGGGCCTGTTTGGCTATTTCCAGTTCCTCATTGGTGGGGATCACCAAGAGTTTCACCTTAGAGGCGTCGGCGTTTATTTCCCGAAGTACGTTGGATGGGGCCTCATTTTTTTCATCATCCAAAAGAATGCCAAGATAGTCCATATGGGTACAGACCAGTTTGCGCAACAGGCTGGAGTTTTCGCCAATGCCCGCGGTGAAGACAATGGCGTCCAGGCCGTTCATCGCTGCGGCATAGGCCCCAATGTACTTTTTTATGCGGTAGGCGTTCATGTCCAGCGCCAGGATGCAGTCCCGATCGCCTTCCTCCGCTTGCCGTTGTATGTCCCTGAGGTCACTGTGGCCGGTGAGTCCCAGCATCCCGCTTTTTTTGGTGAGCATGTTGTTCACGTCCTCAAGGGAGTGGCCCAGGCTGCTTACCAAGTGAAAGATCAGGGCGTGGTCTATATCGCCGCTCCGGGACCCCATGATGAGCCCGTTGCCCGGGGCAAAGCCCAAGCTGGTATCCACACTTTTTCCGTTCACCACGGCGGTAATGCTGCAGCCATTGCCCAAGTGCACCGAGGCGATCTTGGCGTTTTGGTTCCCAAGGTGCTGCGCCGCCTTTTCAGAAACATATTTGTGACTGGTACCGTGAAACCCGTAGGCCTGTATGCCGTGCTCGGTCTTTAGGGACTTGGGTATGGCGTAGGTTCTGGCGTGTACGGGCATGGTCTGGTGAAAGGCGGTATCGAACACGGCCACCTGTTTGGCTTTGGGAAAGAGTTCCTCTGCCACGGAAATGCCCTCGAGGTTGTGCGGGTTGTGCAGCGGCGCCAGGGTGGCAAAGTGGGCAATTTCGGCCTTTACTTTCCCCGTGACCAGGGCGGTGGCCGAAAAGGAGTCGCCCCCGTGCACCACCCTGTGGCCCACGGCGTCTATGTCATCGGCATGCCCAATGGCGCCCTTCTCGGGGTGCCAGAGCATTTTGGTGATTTGCGTGAGCCCTTCCTTGTGGTTTTTTATGGCTGCCGTGACCTTGGAGGTGCCGCCCTGCCCGTTGTAGGTGAGCACGGCATCCCGGGCCCCGATGCGTTCCACCAGCCCGGAGCACACCACGGTCTCGGAAGGCATTTTAAGGAGTTGGAACTTAATGGAGGAGCTTCCGGCGTTAAGGATGAGGATGTTCATAAAGAAGATGTTGTGCTACTGCGTGTGTTTTTAATAGGGGCCAATGGTACTTGCGGTACTTTTGTTTCTGGCCTGTTCTCAAAGTCCATGGGCCTGTATGGCGGTGATCATCACGGTGTTGAAAATATCGTCCACCGTACAGCCGCGGCTCAGGTCGTTCACGGGTTTGTTGAGTCCTTGGAGCATGGGGCCAATGGCCAGTGCCCCGGTCTCCCGCTGCACGGCCTTGTAGGTGTTGTTCCCGGTGTTGAGGTCGGGGAAGATGAACACGGTGGCCCTGCCGGCCACCTTTGAGTCCGGCATCTTGCTCTGGGCCACGGTGGCGTCCACCGCGGCATCATATTGTATGGGCCCCTCTACCTGGAGGTCGGGCCGTT
The DNA here is from genome assembly GCF_047345505.1 of Maribacter aquimarinus. Classification (NCBI taxonomy): domain Bacteria; kingdom Pseudomonadati; phylum Bacteroidota; class Flavobacteriia; order Flavobacteriales; family Flavobacteriaceae; genus Maribacter; species Maribacter aquimarinus. Next base: position 22,050 of record NZ_JBLFEO010000026.1, read on the forward strand.
TTTCCTTGACCAGCGCCGTGGCCTGGCGCACGCGGTCCACATCTTCGCCAATGCCCGAAGCCCCCGAGGAATAGGACAGCATGGCAATGCGGGGCTCAATGCCAAAGGCGGCACTGGTATCTGCGGAGGAAATGGCAATTTCCGCCAGTTGCTGCGCCGTGGGGTTGGGGTTAATGGCGCAATCGCCAAAGACCACCACCCGCCCGGGCAGGCACATAAAGAAAACAGAGCTCACCAAGGAGATGCCCGGTTTGGTCTTCACAAATTGCAGCGCCGGCAAAATGGTGTGTTGGGTGGTGTGCATGGCACCGGAGACCATCCCGTCCGCATCTCCCTGGTGCACCATCATGGTGCCAAAATAGGAAACGTCCTTCATCAGGTCGCGCGCTGTGGTCATGTCCACGTTCTTGTGTTTCCGCAGTTCGTACAGGGCGGTGGCATAGCGTTCAAAATCTGGAGATTCCTGGGGGTCCACCAACCGTATTTTCCCCATGTCCAACTGCAGGTCGGCCTTTCTCAGTTTTTCGGCGATCTGTTCCTTGTCCCCCAAAAGGGTCAGGGACACGGCATTGGCATCCGTGAGCTGTTTTGCCGCCCTTAGGATACGGGGGTCGGTGCCCTCTGGCAGCACAATGTGCTTTTTCTTGCTCTTGGCCCTTTTTAGAAGGTTGTACTGGAACATCCTTGGCGTAATGCCATTGGCCTTAAAGGTGATCATGCGTTCTTCCAAGGTCTCTGCCGCCACATAGGTGTCAAAATCCCGGATGGAGGTCTTGATCTTGGTGGTGTTCTCGGCATACATCTGCGATTTTATGGCGCCAATTTGGTTGGTCACGGCAAAGGTGCCCCCTGGGACGGAAACAATGGGCACAATTTCGGAGAGGCCCTCGATCAATTGGCAGATGGGTTCCTCAGGGGTGAGCCCACCGGTGAGGACAATGCCCGAAATGGAGGGGTAATTGGCCGATAGGTTGGCCTGTAGCGCTCCCAGGATAATGTCCGCCCGGTCGCCCGGGGTGATCACCAAACCATTTTCCTTCAGGTGTTTTAGATAGTTTCGCAGTTGCATGGCCCCCACGCTGAACCCGTTCACCAGGTTGTTGGTGTGCTGGGCCCCAAAGAGGATGGTGCCGTCCAGTTCATCGGCAATTTCCTTTACGGACGGGTTGGCCAGGGTGGGGTTCAGGGGAATGGCGGCCACCAAGATGTCCTCCGGGAGCTGTTGGCGCAGGGCTTTGGTCACCAGCGCCACATTTTCCTTTTGCACTTTATTGCCGATCACGGCCAGAACCTGTACCCCTTTGTCGTCAAAGGAATCATAGGCTATTTGCAGGTTGCCCACAAGGCCGTCCAGGGTTTTCCCCACACCGCTGGCCAGGATAATGGCGGGAATGCCCAGGTTTTTGGCAATGACCACGTTAATGTCAAACTCAATGATGGTGCCCTCACCAAGGAAACTGGTTCCTTCCACCAGCACAAAATCAAAACGTTCTTCCAGCGCCTTGTATTTTTCTATGATGGTGCCAATGATCGCGTCGTCCCGGTCCTCGTTCTTCATGCGGATCACCTCGCTTCGGGTAAAGGCATGGGCATCCTCAAAGGCAATGTCCAGTTTAAAATAGGTGGTTATGGTGTTAATGTGGTTGTCCACCGCACCCTCCTCAAGGTCGTCAATGATGGGCCTGAAATAGCCTACCTTGGCGGCCTTTCCCAAGAGCATGTGCATGAGCCCCAGGGAGACAATGGATTTTCCGCTGTTGGGCTCGGTAGTGGCGATGTATATGGCTTTGTTCATAAAAAAAGGGCGTTTTCAGCCTGCAAATTTACGGGAATATTTTATGGATACCTATTCTGGGGCCGTTGCTTTTAGGGGCCATCTGCCGGCAAAGGACCACGGCACTTCGGCCGGGCGCGCACCTTTGGTTTTGGCCACCGATGGGACAAAATTGGAGCGGAAAATAGGGGGACACCTCTTTTTTTTTGTTGGGATGACACAGGTCATAACGGACCCCTTGGCTTTGTGCTACCTTAGCCGTCTATCTCTCATAATAAAGGACATGGAAGCGGTGGTAAGTTTAAGGAACATGGACGGGGACCGGTGCAGGAAGCGGATTTATAGGAACCTGGCCCGTATCATGGATGTGCGCATCCTTAAAATTGATCTGGAGAACGGGCTCTTCTTTTTTGTTTATGCCGATGCCACATCCTTTAAAAGCGTGCTTCAGGAGTTGCGCCGTTTGGGCTATCCCTTAAAATCTTCCATTGTGCCAAAAATGGAGTTCACGCACTTGCTTCCCGAAAAGGCGTCCTTCAAGGAGCATGCGGTTCCCTGAGCCCTTCCTTTCTTCCATTTGTCGCGCCCATTTTCCCTTAAAACAAGGGCATGACCAGTAACGGAATCTGGGTCTTGAAGGCCATTTTTTTCAGTACCGGTTCCCGGAACATGGAGCCAAAGAAGCCGTGTTGGGTTCTGAGCATGGCCACCATATCCGGATGCCCCTCGGATTGTTCCAGGGACAGGAGGGTGTTGGCCAAGCTGTCTTTTTTGGGCACCGTGCGCAGTGCATGCGCCACGTTGCCCAGGGTACGCTCCAGTAAGCTGCGGTTGGCCAGCTGTTCCGGGGCCAGTTCCGGCTCGGCCTCCACGTGCACCACTTGTACCGTTGCCTTCCAGAGAAGGGCCAACTGCAATAGGGGGCGCATTTCGGCTTCCATGAACCTATGTTTGTAGTCCGTTGCAAAAGCCATGGCCTTGGGCGTTTTAAAAGTGAGTCCGGTGGGCACCACGATCAGGGGGCAGCGTGCCAAGTGCTTTATGGCGTTGGCGGTGTTACTGCCCAACAACACCTCTTTTAGGGCAGTGCTGCCCTGGGTGCCCATGACCACATAATCTATGCCCTTGTCCATAAAGGTGGCATCAATGGCGCTTACCACCGAGTCGGTCAGGACAAGGCCCTCAAAGCGATGGTGCTTGTGGTCGCTGTTGGCCGCACACCGCCTTGCCAGGGCCTCCACCTCTTGCTCCGCACTTTTTTTGTTGGTGGGTGCCGAGGGAATGTTCCGGTAGGCGTGCAGCAAGTAGAACCGGCAGGGTTCCTTTTTAAAAAGCTGGGTGGCGTAGGCAATGGCGTTTTCCGAGTTGATGGAAAAATCGGTGGGCAATAGAATCTTTTTCATGGTGCTGTTTTAATGGGTTGTGTACTGGCGCTTCACTGCGTGTCTTTTCTTGCTTAAGGGTTCTTGGGCCCCGGGACCACGAGAAAGGGCACTTGGACCTGGAATCCTATTTGGTCTATGGACTGCCGTAACAGCACCCGCTCAAAGAAGGAATGGTTGCGGTTCATCATCACCAGGAGATCTACTTGGTTGGTTTCCACATATTCCAGGACGGCCTCGGGAAATTTCTTTCCCTGTACCTTCCACTGTTCAAAAGCGGTGTTTTTCAAAAGGCCCAGCAAGTGCTCTTTGTTTCTTTTTTGTTCGCTGTTCAGGGCCACCACCTCCCAAATGTGCAGCAGGGTAATGGCCGCCCCGAACATTTGTGCCGTGTCCTGTACAATGCCCACTTCCTCCGGGCTGTGGTGTTCTTGGAAATCTGAGGGGAACAGGATATTTTTTGGTGTCACGAACACGTGGTCATTGGGTACCGCCAAAACGGGCACCGTTGCCTTGCGCAGCACAAACACCGTATTGGAGCCCAAGAACACCCGTTTGGCGCCCGTGGCCCCTTGGGTGCCCATAACAATGAGGTCAATGTTCTTTTTCCGGACCATCTCCCCGATCTCGTCCGTGAGGGTGTTAAAGGCAGATAGTGTCTCCAGTTGGTGCGGGGCATTGGGAAACAGGGCTTTTACCTTGGCCAGGGTGGCTTCCAGTTTGGCCTGTGCGCTGTCTGCCCCGGGATCGGGAAGCGCACTTTGGGAGGTACCTCCCAGGGCATAGTCCAACCTATAAAATGCCGGTGTGTAGGTGTGCAAAAAGTAAATGGTACAGCGCTGTTTGGCTAGGAAGTGCATGGCATACACCGTGGCGTTCCAGGCGTTTTCCGAGAAATCGGTGGGGATCAATATGTTCTTCATCTTGTCGCGTTCCATTGGGGTGTTACCCAAAGATATTCAAAGATGTTTTTGTGTGGGATGATAAAAGTCATTTGGGGTATGGGCAGAAGCATTACCGTTCAGGTAGAACCCTTGTCCCGGCGCTGTTTTCCCATAATTTCATGCACATAGATCCTATAGACCACCGGATGCGCATCCTTTACGTCCAATTTCATCGAGAAGTCGGGTATCACATCCACGGGCTGCTCCGTGTGGGCGTTGATCAGTTTCTTTAGGCCCTGCCTGAAACGGTGCAGTTCCCTTTTGGCGGTGCTCCCTTTCAGTTCCTCATAAACGCCGTGCACGGTAACGGAACGCCAGTTGGTCAGCGTCTTTATGTCATCGACCAAGAAACATACCCTTGGATTTTTTCGCAATGCGGCTATTTTATGTCCCTCACCGGAATAACAGAGCAGGCAAATGTTTTCCTCCTTTACAAATAGGTAGGTCACGGGAAGCATATAGGGCCCATTTTCGGCCACATAGGCCATGCGGGCCACGTAGTTTGTGGCGAGCAGCTCCAGGCAGGTGTCTATGTCCAATTCCCTTACCATTTCTTGTTTAGGTTATCCTTTGTTTTGGCGAATTTTCCTTTTTTTATGGGGCATCACCCTCCAACGCCGGGGTGTTGGGGGAGCAAGTTCTTTTTTTGGTAACAGAGCAGGGGCAGGGCGCCATCGGCCTTCATCCTTTTTACCCAATCCCTGTGTCCCAAGTTTTTTAAAAAGCCGCCGTTTTCCCTTTCCAACATCACCACCATATCGGCTTCCACCTTGGCCAGATGCTCTTGGAGGGTGGCATAGGGATCCTGGCCAAAGTGGGTTTCCCATTGCAGGTCCTCATACGGCAGTTCTTGCTCCAGCTGCGCTTTAAAGTGTGCCATCCCCTTTTCGGGATCGGGTGTTGCGCTCTGTGCAATGTGCACCACGTGAACCCGGGCGCGGAAAGGTTTGGCAAGGGCCAGCAACGCCTTGAGGGCATACCGATCGGAGGCTTCAAAATCGGTGGCATACACCATGTTCTTAAGGGCCCTGAAGGGCCTGTTGGGCGGAATGGCCAGGATGGGGCAGGGGGCATGCTCCAAGAGGGCCGTGGTGGTGCTGCCCAGCACATATTTTCGCAAGAGGTTTTCGCCTTGGGTGCCCATGACCACCAGGTCTGCACTTTCTTTGGTGGTAAGGGCCAACAAAGCCTCCCGCACGCTGGTGCCCTGGATGGCGCGCAGGTCCACTGCCCTGTCGCATACCACCTGCCCAAGGTGTTCGTTGCAAAAGGTCCGGAGGCGTTTGCGCTGTTCTTCGGCGGTCTGGGCCACTTTTTTGGTGTGCGAGATGGATGTGGTGCTCCCCATGGTAAGGGGCACCTGGTACACGTGTACCAAAATGAGCTTCGCCGCCAGCTGCAAGCGCAGGGCGTTGGCGTAATGCAGCGCATCCACGGCATTGCTGGAGTAATCGGTGGCGTGTATCAGGGTTTTCATGGTGATTGTTTTTGAGCATCCGTTGTCTTAAAAATAAGGAACCCCGCCCGGGCCAGGGAATGAAACCTGGTTTTAAATAGAGGCCTGTATCAAGTCGATGCAACAGGTCCCTTTCCATCGGGTTTGGTCCAGGGCCTTACCTTTTGTGGCATACGGTAAAGATAGCAATGGCACCGTCCCGAAAATATGACGATTGTCAGCCTTGTTGCCTGTGCCACCCTGATCATGGTCATTGTGGTTGCCCCCCTGGTTTTTTAACTTCCTGGGAAGTCAAATTGAAAAAGAACGATATGAGGACACTACTTGTTTTATTGTTGATGGTGCACGGTGCCATACACCTTATGGGTTTTGCCAAAGGCTTTGATCTGGGCAACGTGGGCCAATTTTCAAGGGACATATCCAGACCCATGGGCCTGCTCTGGTTGGTTGCCGGGTGCCTCTTTCTGTTGGCGGGCTTCCTGTACGGTTTTCAGAAGGACTCCTGGGCCGCGGTGGCGCTGGCCGCCGTGGTGCTTTCCCAGGGGCTCATTGTGGCCACGTGGGCCGATGCCAAGTGGGGCACCTTGGCCAATGCCTTGCTGCTTGCCTTTGCCGTGGTGGCCTGGGCGTCCCAGCGCTTTGAACAGCGCTATGCGGAAGCGGTGCAGAGCGCACTGCAGGCCAGTGCGCCCGCAGAGGAGCGGCTCACCGAGTCAGATTTGGCCCACTTGCCCACCCTGGTACAGCAATACATACGCCGGTCCGGTGCCCTGGGAAAGCCCAAAGTACGGCGCATGACCTTATTTTTTGAGGGCCAAATGCGCGATCGCGGCAAGGATTGGTTTTCCTTTACGGCAGAGCAGCACAGTTTTTTTGATCGGCCCGCCCGGCACTTTTTTATGAAGGCCAAGATCATGGGCCTGCCCGCATACGGGTATCACGCCTATACCCAGGGCCAAGCCCGGATGCAGGTGAAGCTGCTTTCCCTGTTCCCGGTGGTGGCGGTGGAGGGGCCCGAGCTGTCCGTGGCGGAGACGGTGACCTATTTTAACGATCTCTGCCTGTTTGCCCCGGCGGCCCTGATCGATCCGCGCATTGCCTGGGAGCCCCATGGCGAACGCTCCGTTACCGCCCATTTCAGTTACGGAAAGAACAGGATTGCCGCGGTGCTCCATTTTAACGAAGCGGGCCAATTGGTGAACTTCACCTCCAACGATCGCTTGGCGGTGGACCAAATGAAGCGCCACCCCTTTTCCACTCCCGTGGCCCGGTACCGCAATTTTAACGGCCATGAACTGCCCGGTTATGGCGAGGCCATCTGGCATTACCCCGAGGGCGCCTTTGTGTATGGCAAGTTTCATTTGAAGGATATGGCCTACAATCAAGGGGAAAGGTAAGGGGGGTGCTTTGGATCCTTTGCCTTTGCCTTCGCGCTGGGAAGGCCCTTCGGGGTCGGGCCAGGCCTTTCCCGGACGGTTCCGGTACCGGACCGTATTTGGGGTTCCCTTGCCCTAGCGGGGTGTTGGGGGAGTTTGGGCCAATGGCAAGACACCATTTGTACATGGCAGCATATTGGCCCCTTGACCTCGGGTGCGATCGGACTTGGCCCTTGCGGTCGGCCAAGGTGTTCCCATTTGCCCATATTGCCCACGGATGCCGTCGTTACTTAGGTGAGCAACGCCTTAAATTGGCGGAACGGCCGCTTGCTTGCGCCTTACCGTTCCACAAACATCGCCATTGGGGGAAATCCTTGAGGCCAAGCCTACGCTCCAACGTTCTTTATCAGGGTGCTTTGGTCTTTCGCGTCAATTTTTGAAGTGATGCAACACACGTCCCTCTTCCCAGCTTTATAATTTCCAAAAAAAATAATGGAACTATGGAAAAATTGGTGAACGCAAATTTTGAGAACTACATTGGTACCACGCAAGGCTACTCTGAAATGGCCTACCAGATGGTCTCCCATATCCTGACCTTGGGTTATGCGGTGATGCTGGCGGGGCTGTTGTATTTTGTCCTTACCCTGAAAACGGTATCGCCCAAGTATCGCATGAGCAACATCCTTTCGGGAGTGGTGATGGTTTCCGCCTTCTTGTTGTTGTACGCCCAGGCGGGCAATTGGGCAGATGCCTTTGTTTTTGATGCAGATTCTGGACGTTATTTTCTGGGGAGGGACAGCGACCTCTTCAACAATGGCTACCGGTACCTCAATTGGCTCATAGACGTACCCATGCTCTTGTTTCAAATCTTGTTCGTGGTAACCCTCACCAAGAGTGATTTTACCTCCGTACGGAACCAGTTTTGGTTCTCGGGGGCGCTTATGATCATTACGGGCTACATTGGCCAGTTTTATGAAGTATCCAACCTGACCAAGTTCTTTGTTTGGGGCGGCATATCCACTGTCTTTTTTGTGCACGTGCTTTATGTAATGCGCAAGGTCATAGCGGAAGGAAAGGAAAACATTCCGCCAAGGGCCCAGAAGATCCTGGGCCAGATTTGGGTGCTTTTCCTGGTTTCTTGGATGTTGTACCCTGGCGCTTATTTAATGCCCCATCTTTTGGGGGTAGAGGGTGCCCTGTACAATGAATCTGGGGTGGTGGGCCGGCAAATGACCTATACGGTCGCAGATGTCTGCTCCAAAGTGATCTATGGGGTGCTATTGGGGCAAGTGGCCACCATCATGAGCAAGGCGGAAGGTTATGCCGTTGAATGACCCATACCAACAATTTTACGTACAACTGATGGCCATAAGGTTTCCCTTATGGTCTTTTTTTTAAGTGCTTCATATGTGTTTGCCGGACCACTGTGGCCAACCCTTCTTGGTATAGTTCGGCAGGGGGTTGTCACTGCGCCCTTGAGGTGGGCAGCGACCCCTGAGCATTGCCCCGGTGTAACCCTAAATGGTATTTTTTTAGCGCTTGTAAGGGCCATTTCCCTTTCCATTTAATTAAAAGAGCGCTCAAGGTGAAACCACCTGGGGCAAGACCAACAAGGGCACTTCGGAGTACATGCTCACGTCCTTGATCACCGGTTCGCGGGTAAGGCGTTCAAAAAGACTTTTCTCCCGGTTCACCATGGCAAAAAGGTCAATTTTCATGGTTCTGAGAAAGTGGTCTATGACCTTGGCCTTGTCATCGGTCTCTTCCAGGGTGTGGAAAGAGGGCGCCCTGTGCGCCAAACAATCCTCCAGCCGTTCCCGGTTGGCTTCCTTGGTGGCGCCCAGCGCCTCCGCCGTGGCCACGTGCACCACACGAACATTGGCCCGGGTGCCCTCGGCAAAAAACAACAAGGGGGCCAAGGTCTCCGCATCACAGCCGGTGCGGTAATCGGTCACTAACGCAATTTCCTTGGGCGGGGCATAGTTCATCTCGCCCGGTACGGCCAGTAAGGGAAGGCGGTTCAAGGCCTGTACCACCTGAATGGTGTTGCTGCCAAAAAAGATGTCGGCCGTTTGGGTAAGGCCTTTGTTCCCCATGACAATGAGGTCATAATGGTGCTCTTCCAGTTCTTTTTTTATCGTGGCCACGAGTTCCCCGTGCACGGACAACACCTTGAACCGGTGCTGGTTGTTTTCCGTATCGCGCACGATGCGGTGTTTGGTGGCCAACAACTGGTCCCGGGACTCTTTTTTTAAGCGTTCCCGCTTCTTTTTGCTGGCCAAGAGCAGCCCATTGCCGCCCAGCAGTGGGGTACGGTGGTCATAGGTGTTCAAGAGGCAAAAACTACAGCGCTCGCCCTTGAGGAGTTGGGTGGCGTAAAATAAGGCACTGTAGGCATTGTTGGAGAAATCGGTGGGTACAAGGATGTGCTGCATGACGAGATGTTTTTTTTGGTGATGAACCATTCCGGAAAGTCCATGGGACGCCAGCTGTTCCCAAAGATTTGGCCCAGTGCCGTGAAAGCACCACGCCGGGGTTTACCATGAATCAACCTTCTTCCCACAAAGGTATGGGCCGCTTTGGGGCCTTGAAATGACGCCCGTCATCTTTTGGCAAACAACGGTGCTTTCCAAAACCGCACGGGGCATCTGCCCATCCATGTTGTGGCAACCCCCCAGTGCAAAAAAAAAGCGCCGTGGAATAGGGCCGGACAAGGAAAATGGGGACGTGGGGCCCAAGGGCTCCTGGAACCGTCCCTGGAATTCCCCATTGGTCCCTGTTGGCTCGCTTCACCTTAGCCCCAGATGCTGTATAGGACGTTATGGTTTAGGGTGCGTTAGGCCCAGGAGAGGGGCTTTGCCGGCCCCGGAAGCTGCGAAAGGGAAGAATGTACAAGGAAGCGGGAAAAGACTACCATGGCCCTTCCATGATCCGGCCGCATCTTTGCACTGTTCAAAGCGGACAACATCATTTACAACCTTTAAGAAAACGATAAGATGAGTACATTCAACATCCCCAAGAGGGAAGAAGTAAGCGAGGCCAACCAGGCCATTTTTGATCAATTGGAAAAACAAGTGGGTTTTGTGCCCAACCTTTATGCCACCTATGCCCATTCTGAAAATGCCCTGAAGAACTACCTGGATTTTTCCGGGGCGCCCTCTTCCCTGAAGGCAAAGGAAAAGGAAGCGGTGAACCTGGCCGTGAGCCAAGTGAACAACTGTGCCTATTGCCTTGCGGCCCACACCGCCATTGGTAAGATGAACGGTTACAGCGATGCCCAGATCCTTGAGTTGAGACAAGGAAAGGCATCTTTTGATTCCAAGTTGGATGCCCTGGCCCAACTGGCCAAGAACATAACCGAAAACCGCGGATATACGGATCAGGCCGTAGTGGCCAACTTTTTTGAGGCGGGGTGGACAAAGGAAAACCTGATCGACACCATTTCCCTGGTGGGGGACAAGACCATCTCCAACTACATCAACAATACGGTAAAGGCCACGTTGGACTTCCCCGCCGCACCCGAACTTTAAAAAATTAATGATAACCCTTTAAAAATTCATATGATGATAAACAAAACAATGGGATTGATGCTGGTGGCCTCATTGGCCTTCGTATCTTGTAAGCAAGAAGTGAAAAACACAGAAACAAAAGCCAAAGCGGCCACAATGGCCGTTGCGGAAGAGGTAGCGCAGCAGACCAAGGTACAGAACATTCGGTTAGAGCAGACCAAAGGGGCTTTCAGCACCACCGAGTTGGAATTGAAAGAAGGCACCTATGTCTTTGAGATCGCCAATCTGGATGTGGACCATGAGGTAGGTTTTGTATTGGCACCCAAAGGCATGACGGATGAGGCAAACCACATTAAGCCGGCTTACGTAAAGGCACCAGTGGCCACCGGAAGCACTTCCATGACGGGCGAGGTGACCTTGACCAAGGGCGAGTACGTGTACTTTTGTCCGCTTAACCCAACCCCGGAATATACCTTGGTGGTAAAATAAGTGTAGTTGATTTATGTTTGAAACCGTCCAGGCACTATGCCTGGGCGGTTTTTGTTTTTTTGGCCCTGTACTCCACCGGGGGCAGGCCCGTGTGCGACTTAAAGAACTTGGAGAAATGGGCACCCTCCTCGTAGCCCAGTGCATGGGCGATCTGTTCTGCCGATAGATGGGAATTGAGCAGTAGCCGCTTGGCCTCCAACAAGATCCTTTCGTTTATGATGGCCAGCGGACTGGGGCGCCCTGCCTTTTTGAAGACGTTGGAGAGCGTCTTGGGCGATTTGTACAGCAATGCGGCATAATCTGCCACCTTGTGCTTCTCCTTAAAATGCTGCTCCACCAGAACGTGGAAGTTGCGGAGCAGTTCCAATTGGGTGTTGGGCAGCTGGCTTATTTTTTGCATCTCCTTGACAAGGCGCGAAGAGGTAATGAGCAACCTTTTCAGCATGACGCGCAGCATTTCGCCCTGAATGTGATCCACTGTTTCAAATTCTTCCCGAAAGATGGTGAACATGGCCTCAAAGCTCCTGATGTCTTTTTGCGCTAGGCTCACAATGGGGGGCTGCGAAGAGCCAAAGAACAGGATGCCATTGCAGGACACCTCGTGGTCATGATCGCGAATGCAATAGAACTCCCGGTTGAACACAAGGGCAATGAGGCCGCTTTCCTTTGGCACCTGCAAGAGGTTCAAGGTGGTGCAAAACAAGACTTGGTGCTGTTTCAGTTGCACCGCGTACCCATCTACGGTAAGGCTAAATTCCCGGTCCCTGGCCCATACTATTTTGTAGTATCCGCTATCTTGGAGGAGGTTTTGTGCCGGCCCACAGTTAAAATCCGTCAGGATAATGGAACTTTCTTCGAGCGTGTTTTTAAATTCAAGTTTCATGGGGTAAATAAAAGCATAATTTTTTAAAGGGAGGCAATGCGGTGCCCGTTGACGGGAACTGGGCGCGGGCCCTTTATGTGGCAACTGTGTGTCCCAGAAGCGTTGGCGTTGAGTGGATATTGTCCTTTTGTGAAAGGATGTTCACATTAAGGGCGCACTGGCCCAAAATAAAGAGGGCTATTTCTTCCGGGATATCGTTATAAAAATTAATTTGGCCATTAGGAATGAAGGGGTGTGCCGTGGCCAAAGAGGGGCACGGGAAATGGGAGGGTACCGGCATCTTTCTTATGGCCTTGGTTTTTGGCGCCTCCGGTCCTGTGCGGATAAAAGTGCCGTCCTTAATATGGGTACGTTCTCTTTGAAGCCCCGTTCACCAAACCGTTGATGATGCCCCTCTGTTAACTGGGGGTAAATGATGTTTAAAGAGCACAAAGCATCCTTTGATTTTTCTCGCTTGGACGCTCCGATCACCGTTTTGGCGAAGATCGGCAATGATCAGAAGGAGGTTTTTAAGGATGTCGTACAGTTGTACCTGCCGGTCGTTTGGATACCATAAAGGAACGACATGATTTTTCGGGTAGCGCGGCATGGCTTTTTGTGGATGAGATTGTAATAGCATAGAAAATCGGAAATCATGAATAGAATAAAAATGATGGGGTACGGCACAAGAAATGTTTATTTGTTGGGAATTGTTTTTGTATTGCTGGTACAGCAGCGAACCACGGCACAACAGGAGCTTCAACCTTCGGATCCGGAATATTACGCCATGGACCGGGAAAAGATTGCTTTTGAAGATGAGCACGTACTGCTCTTTAACCACCGGGGCTTTATTTCACCGCGGCAGTTCAGTGTTACCCAGTTTACCAATGTGTGGTTTTTGCCCTTTGCTTCGCCCCGCTATGAATTCAACCTTAATTTTTATGACAAGGGCACAGGGCGCTTGATCGAGGATGACGTGCCCACCAAGTGGAAATCTTGGGTGGATGATGGGGAGAGCTATGATCCCCTGGGATCCAATTTTAGGCCCAACTCGCCCTCCATCATGGTAACGCAAGATGAAAGGTGGCAGCCCAACAGATATGAGAGAACGGCCACCTTCCACAAGGAATACAACAGCAAATGGGTAAGCTTTGCGGCCCACAGTGCAACCAACGTATCCTATGATGACAATGAGGTCTTCATTGAACTGACATTCACCAATCGGAACTCCAAAAAATTGGAGATGACCATCATCCCCAACCAAGTTGCCGAGGTAATGGAAAAATTCTCCAAGACGGGAGCCCAATCTGGCGATAACGAGGCAAAGAACATAGACGCCTTTACCATAGGCAGTTCATTGGCCCACGTACGGGTATCATCAAACATAAAAGAGACCAGTGAGAAGGGTTTTGAGATCAACATTGCCCCCAACCAGTCCAAGACCTATTACTTCGCGGTGAAGTTTTATGATGCCAAGGAAACCCCGCCGGCCATTGTACAGGCAGATATTGGGCAACGTATGGAAAAAGCGGACAAGAAAAGCCGCGAAATGTTGGCCTGGGCCCATAAGAACCTGCCCAAATTCTCAAGTACCAACAAAAAGTTGGAAAAGTACTATTATCGTTGCATGCTTTCCGTGTTGATGAGCAGGTATGAAAACCCCAACTATATATCTGAGGTGTTCTGGGCCGTGGGCACGTGGCCTTACACCATAAGTTGGGACACTAGCTACGCTTCCGATGTCATTGCCATGCTCGATGCCGAAAGCCTCAAAAACACCATCTTGACCAATTTTGACCAAGTGCGCCTAAAACGCACCTATGTGGGGTGGAACGGCGCCTATTGGGACATTCTTTACATCCAAGAGCCTTTTGCCCTTAAAATTATGTTGGAGGCCTATCTGAGGCATACCGGGGATTATGGCATTTTTGATCAAGAAGTGGCCGGAAAGACTGTTTGGGGATGGATGCAGGCCTGGGTGAACGAACTGCAGACCAACTACACCAATGAGCTGGGCCTAATGGATGTGGGCTACAATACCGAAAAGATCATTGAGATCAGAACGGATGGGTACAACCACGCCGTGCCCATTACCAACACCCTTGGCATAGACCTGTTGTACACCATGTCTGATTGGGCCGCCAAACGAAACGAAAAAAAGAAGAAAGAAACCTACTTTAAGGACGCCGAAAAGTTGAAGGGCTTGGTGGACACCTACCTGTGGAACGAAGAGCTGGGCTGGTTTGACAATTACTACCCGGATGGCACCAAAGGAACGGTATGGACCTATCATTTGTTCGATCTCTTGGGCACCGATTACCTGCCAGATCACCAAGCCTTTAGGTTGGTGAGCCATTTACAGGAAGGCACCTTCTTGGGAAAATTTGGAGTGTATTCCATAGCCAGAAGGGATACCGTGCACTGGGATCTTATTGATGCCGATTGGGGTGGCGGTGGCCAGTATGCCGGGATGCCCGGGCGCATCTCACGAAACCTCTATGCCAAGGGATTTGCCGGGAAAGGGTGGGACGTTTTAAGGCGAAACATACGCTATGTGGACCATTTTCCCTATCTGCCGCAAAACCCATTGATCGATGCGCCCATTCAAGATCGTTCCTCCATGCCTTTGCAAATCTCCGCAGGTGCCGGCCTGGAAGCCATTGTCTTTGGAACCTTTGGGGTGGACATGCAAGAAGATCGGCTGGTCATAAAACCCTTTAACCACGAGGACATTGGCGAGGCCACCTTAAAGGACATTGAGTGGAAAGGCAGGTCCTTTGGAGTAAAGCTCACCCGAAAGACCTATTCCGTTTACGAAGGGGAGCAACATATTGCCACCAAGTTCTACGGTGAATCCGTGACCATAGAATAACAAACAAAAAACAAAAAATGAAAAGATTGCTTAAAGAGGACAAGTGGGCCCATTTGCCCATGCGTACAGGCCTGGGGTCGTTCATGCACCCCACCGAAGAAAAACTGACCCTCATAAAACAATTGGGTGTGGACGACATTATCCTGAACATGTACAGGAACAACTTGATCGACACCAATTTTGATAACTTGCCCCTTCCCGGAGACCGGCAATGGGAATACAAAGACCTACTGATGTTGAAAAACACCGTGGAAAATGCCGGTATCCGGTTTTTGGCCTTGGAGAACCTGCCGTTTTCGTTCTATGATAAAATCATGATGGGACAGCCCGGTAGGGAAGAACAGTTAAAGCATGTACAGGAGACCATTGCCAATATGGGGAGCGCGGGCATTCCCGTGCTGGGCTACGGCTGGACACCCACTGGGGTTTGGCGTTCTTCCACAAGCTACCCCACCCGCGGGGGCGCAAAGGCCATGAGCGTAAATTTGGAAGATTTTAAAAGGGCGCCCCTTTCCCATGGCCGGGTGTTCTCTGAAGAAGAGATGTGGGATTATTACCAGTATTTTCTGGAAGGCGTGCTGCCGGTGGCCGAGGAGGCCGGGGTAACCTTGGCACTGCACCCCAATGATCCCCCCATACCCAGCTTGGCCGGCGTGCCACAGCTTTTTAGGAGTTTTGAGGCCTATAAGAAAGGGATGGACCTGGTAAAAAGCGAGAACCACGGCCTGCAGTACTGCTTGGGCAATTTCTCTTCCATGGGCGAGGACATCAATGCCGTTACCGAGTACTTTGCCAAACAGGACAAGATCATCTACGTGCACTTTCAAACCGTATCCAATTCCCTCCGGGACGGCAATACAAAGTTCAACGAAGTGTTTGTGGACATGCCCGGGTATTACGATCCCGTTTCCGTGTTGGCCAAGTTTAAGGAAGTGGGCTTTAACGGCATGATCATGCCGGGCCACGTTCCAAAGATAATTGGGGACCAGACTTGGGAAGAGCGCGGCCGCTCCTTTACCATAGGCTACCTTAAGGGCATTATTGCCGCCCTGCATCGATGATGTCTTGTGATGTGGGCCAGGCAGTCGCTCAAGACAGTGCTGCCCCAAGCGGCGAGCACGGGCACGCATCTGGGTGATGATATTTTTTGGGGGTGGATTTTTCCCAACAAAGGAAAGAAATTGGTTGGAAGAACCCATATCCCCTTACCTTGGTTAAGATGGTAATTGTCTCAACGGGGATCGGGGTCCATCAAAATATTTTTTTGCCCAATGAAAAACCAACGTTTTCGGCCCCAGAACAACGGCAACACCAAATCCCCAGCGGTCATTCAGCCATAGTTAGGTAAACCTGTCTAATGTCCTGTTCTGGGCCGTTAGAAAAAAATATCATCAAACAGGATTCGCTGCGGGAATCCCTCAACACTCCGTTTGGAAAACCAAAAAGCCCCAAAGACAAATTCAATCGAGCTCGATTTTACGTGAGGCTTGTTGATGTATTCGTGACCTCGACAGGATTGGCTGCGCCCTTCCCTTGGAGTTCCCCTTTGCAAATAGAAAACTGCGGGCCATTGCCCTAGTTCTTTATTTTCTTTTGGAATTACAAGGCCATTGCCCTGCATTCTTCCAGAAAACAAAGAACCACGTCAAAAAAAAAAAGACGTGGTTTTCTGCTTGTAGTGACCTCGACAGGATTGGCTGCGCCCTTCCCTTGGAGTTCCCCTTTGCAAATAGAAAACTGCGGGCCACTGCCCTAGTTCTTTATTTTCTTTCAGAAGTACAAGGCTATTGCCTTGCATTCTTCCAGAAAACAAAGAACCACGTCAAAAAAAAAGACGTGGTTTTCTGCTTGTAGTGACCTCGACAGGATTCAAACCTGTTCTCCAGAAGCCTTTGTTTATTGAATAATACTCTTGTTTTCAAAATCTGTTGACCGAATTGTTGACGGTCAGTTTGATTGCAAATGATATAATTTGACTTTCGATTTTAAAGTTAGAGGTTTTTATTGGCACCACCAAAGGATTTAATACTCCGAGGTATGCCTTGAAATTAAAATTCAGTTTCTGATTAATGCCTCGTGCTTGCCCCGAGGTAGTTCACTTAATAGGAAGCAAAAATTAACTTTCTGGATTTAGGGAAAAATAATCAATCAATATCTGCGTAAAGATAAACTCGTAAAATACACCCATCAAAAGACTACGGCATAAAGCCGTTCGCCCACTCACTATTTATTCCGTTTCCTTTTGAGCTGAGATTTTAGCTTCCGTTTGGGTTCCGCTCAAATATTGTTCAATCTAATTTCAAAAGTTATGTATTTACAAAAGTTACAACAGGATGAAATTTTCGTTTCCAATGAAATGAAATCTTTGGCAAGTATTACTGGGATGCCATCCAGGAGGGGCTTGGAGAATGTTATTGTCTCCAACGGGAAAATTGTGAACGTTGTGTCCAACAGTTACGGACATATTCCCAACGAGCTGTTTTTTAAACAGGCCGAACAGCTTTTGCTGGACGCTCAATTAGCTTATCATAAGCGAACCATCAATAGGGATGACCGGTCCTTTATAACGGACTTCATCATTGATGACACCGATCAGTTTTCACTAAAGAACGAAATGGGCAAAATACTGCCGATGTTGCGTTTTAAGAATTCATACGATGGCCGGGAGAAAACTTCAGGCCATTTTGGCTTTTATCGAGAGGTGTGCACCAACGGGCTCCATGTCTCGAACGCCCAGATTCACTTTTCCATAAAGCATACAAAGAACAGTACAGAACTGTTGTTGCCAAAGCTCAATGGCCTGTTCCAACGTTTTATGAACAACGAATATTACGAAATAACCCAGAAGTTCAGTGAGATGGAGGAAATACAGCTTATCGATACCAGGGCATTTGTAAAGGATATCTTGGCAAGGACGAAACTTTTTCGCTATGATTGCAGTGATACGAACGATGACCCATCCAAAAAGTCCAGAACACTGTTGGATTTGATAGATGGGGAGGTAAAGGACAGCAACCGGAAGCCGACGCTGTGGGATGGTTACAATGCCTTCAATTGGATGCTGCACAATAGTCTTAAGAAAACGTTTACCCAACAAGAGAAATTGGATAAGTTGATCTTTGATGAAGTTTATGCCATGGTATAGCGGGACAATTTTATAAGGTGTGTAAATAGAAAAGAGCGGAGGCATACCCCCGCTCTTTTTTTAACTTTAAACTTTTGCGCCATTGCGAATAAACAGAAATTGTTCAACTACGATTTTTATATCAGTTCAAGACCGGGAAGAAGCTTAATGGTTTTCTCAGCGAACTTCAAAACCGCTACAGTGAGAAGATGCTTGAGGGCAAGATTGACGGCCACCTCGCCAATAAAAAACACCAAATGAGAAAAAGCGAGTAATCGCGCAACGGCCATTCGACTAAAACGGTGTGCAAGTGAAGGAACGGTAACTTTGAAATCGGCAGTTTTTGAGCCGATTTGCAGTCGGAACTGAATTTACGGGCTATGCATTAGGTAGTAGTTTAACCCCATCACACGACAGAATTTCACGAAAAGGTTGCGTGTTAAAATGGGTGTTCATCCATAAGAACATCACGTTGCCGCAACTATTATTGCCACAGAATAAAGCAAAGATGCTAATCCAAATTTGATGCGCAACAAATGGTCTTTGCCATTTAGCCAGCTGCGGTACGATGATATTTTGTAATTTCCCATCAAGCTTAATTCCAATTCCTGTGATGCGCTATTTGTGGCTCTTTGTTTTCGTATTGTCATCCCATTCCCTTTTGGGCCAGCGTGATATTCCATCCATAAGCAACTATGGAATTTTCGATTATGGTGCGGCAAGTCAGAATTGGGACATCAGTATTGGCGAGCAAGGCATCGTCTATGCGGCCAACAACAAAGGACTGCTCTCCTTCAATGGACAGGAGTGGTCACTTTACAAACTGCCCAATGCCACCATTGTACGATCGGTGGAAGCCATTGATGATCGCATATTTACCGGTTCTTATGAAGAATTTGGATATTGGCAACGCAATGCTCAGGGCTTGCTTGAATACACCTCCCTGACCCATTTAATCAAAGACCACACCTTTACAAATGAAGAGTTTTGGCAAATTGTTGCTTTTGGCGACAGTGTGGTGTTTCGATCATTCTCCACTATTTATATCTATAGGAATGGAGAAATACAGGTCTTGGATCTGGATATCATTGTCACGAATATGGAAATCGTGGACGGTGATTTGCTGGTAGCAGGTTCCAACGGTGCCATCTACCGTGTGCACAATGGACAACTTTTACCCCATCTCACTTTTAAAGAGCTGGAAAACAATACGGTAGTATCCCTTCTCAGGATACCAGACGGCCTTTTGATCGGTACAAAATTAAATGGCTGTTATCTGTATGATAAAGGAGCCCTGAAACAGTGGAATGAAGAATTGAACGCCAAATTGAAAGCCAACCAGCTCAATGAAATCATAGCGTTTAAGGATGGCAGAACAGCATTTGGGACCATCAAGGATGGGGTCTATGTTTTTGACCCAAAAGAAGATTCTTATGAGGTGCTTAATCGGGAAATGGGACTCCAGAACAACACTGTTTTGGGGATGGTGCAGCACGAAGACAAACTCTGGCTGGCCTTGGACAACGGCATTGATAAAATGAAAACCAACGCCCCCATAACTTTTTACACCGACCGTTCTGGGCTTCTTGGCACAGTATATGACCTGGACT
Organism: Maribacter aquimarinus; assembly: GCF_047345505.1. Lineage (NCBI taxonomy): Bacteria > Pseudomonadati > Bacteroidota > Flavobacteriia > Flavobacteriales > Flavobacteriaceae > Maribacter > Maribacter aquimarinus. The sequence goes on from NZ_JBLFEO010000026.1 coordinate 41,448, forward strand.
ATGGCAGCGGAAATCTATTTTTGGGGAGCAATACGGGGGTATATTACTTCACGGAAAACACCTTGCGTTTTCTTGAAGGCACACAGGGTCATGTTTGGGACCTAGCAGCTATTGAAGGGGATCTGTTGGCCGGGCACAATACGGGCACGTACGGCATAGGGCCAGGGAAGTTAAAACAGATATCTTCCATAGCCGGGGGCTACCAACTCATCAAGGCCCCCGAAAAAAACAAGATCTATTTACAGGGCACCTACACCGGAGTGTCCCGTTTTGAAAAATCTGATGACGGCACCTGGCAGGCCATCCCGATCCAGGGCATAGCTTCCCCGGTAAAGCATCTGTGTTTTGAAACGAACAACATACTCTGGGCCGTACATCCTTACAAAGGTCTTTCCAGACTGGTTTTGGACGAAGGCCTACGGCGAGTGATAGAAGTCCTTGATTTTGATGGCACAGCATTGCCAAGCACCTATAACATTAAAATGTACGAGGTGAAAAGTCAGATCCTCTTTTACATTGAGGGCAATTGGTACAGGTACAACGGCATTGCCAACCGGATAGAGCGTTTTGAGGATTTCAATGAATTTACCGGTTATGAATTGATTTATAATGATGGAGAGCACTTTATGTTCATTGACAATGGGGAAACAAAACGACTCCTTTATACCAATTTGAGAGATCGGCAGTATGTCATTGAAAAAGAGTCATTGCAAAAAAGATTGGTACCCGATGCCGAAAAGGTTTTGCTCACTTCAGATTCGTTAATGCTGCTCACACTCAATGACGGGTTCGCCAAAATAGACCTGAAAGCCTTGGCCGGTCTTTATGGAAAAAAGGTGGCTCAAAGACCCCAGCTCGTTTACTTCAAGGACAAAAATCATCGGTACCCGGTAACAGATTCCATCTTCAACCTATCTTTCAAAGCTTCCAGAAATATTGTGTTCCAAGTAGCCGCACCAGCTCTCAACGACCCCAGATTTAAGTACACCCTTATTGAGGGAGACTCAAAAAAGACGGTTGTTTTGGATCATGGCACCATTGTTTCGCAAAACCTTCCTTTTGGCGAATACTTTGTAGAAATTGCGGCTATAAGTTCATATGGCCAAACATCCCCAATACTCAAATTTGGTTTTGAGATTTTACCTCCCTGGTATCTTAGCAACTTGAGCATTGTACTATATCTGTTGGCCCTGATGGGAACTGTTTTCTTAGTGCGGGCCTATAATAGAAGAAAGTTGCAACGTAAACAACGCATCTTTGAAGACAAATTGAATCAAGAGCAAGTGGTACAGCGGGCCCAACTTGAAAAAGAGAAGTTGGCCAAAGAGGTTAGATTAAAACAACAAGAATTGACTAACGTAACCTTGGGCATTGCCAAGAAAAACCAAGTGATTCTCGAACTTAAGGATATGATGGCGGTAAACAAGGCCAAATTTGAGAGCCGCAAGCGTTATGACCACATCATTAAAAAATTGGATCGCTCTGTGGCCGATCAGGAAGATTGGAAGCGTTTTGAAGTCAACTTCAAAGAACTTCACCAAGATTTCTTTGAACGTCTCTTAAAACAATTTCCCAAATTAACACCAAAGGACCTAAAACTATGCGCCTATCTAAAAATGAACTTGTCCTCAAAGGAAATTGCCCCGCTAATGGGAATCTCTGTTCGGGGCGTGGAGATTCATAGATACCGTTTAAGGAAGAAATTGGGGCTGGACAAAAATGAATATCTATCCACCTACCTTATCACTTTTTAAACCCAAATGCAACAACTTCCCAAGAGGATGCCGACTCTTTGGACACTACACCCTACTTCTCATCATCGTTAACACATCACCTTTGAAAATATCCTAATCTTGTTTGATAAAGCCGATAGATGCCCCTCGAAAGCGGCATAGAAAAAAAGCCAAATCCCCACATATCAGAACCACTCCGTTGGCGAAGTGGTAAATAGAGGGTAAGCTCCCATCGCATTTCCGCAGAAAGCTTACTACATCATTACTACATCGTCCTGTTAAAAAACATAAATTCCCACCTTCACAAAATCGCTCAACAAGCTCGCAAAAGCGCAAGTTTAATGTGTTGCCATCCCCTGATGTATTTTTTATGTAGTCTGCTAACGAGGTCAAGGCGGATCATCTTTGCTAATTTAGAGGAAAACTAACTCAATAAATAAGCTATTATGAAAATTAGTAAGGTTTTTTTGATAATGCTATTACTATTGTCATATGGACAACTCACCGCGCAAGGCACCATTACGGTCTCGGGAGTGGTCTTGGACAACGAAAACCGCCCCCTTCCCGGGGCTTCCATCGTTCTCAAGGGAACCACAACAGGCACGCAAACGGATTTTGACGGAAACTTCACCCTAGCTGGAGTGCCCCCAGATGGCATCCTGTCCGTAAGCTATATCGGATACGCCACCAAAGAGGTGGCCGTGGCAAACCAGACCAACATCGATATCATCTTGGAAGAGGACACCCAAGCCTTGGATGAAGTGGTAGTGGTGGGTTACGGGGAATTGAAAGTCAAAGACCTTACTTCCGCCATTACAACGATCGAGTCCGAAGAGATTGCAGCAGTGCCCACCGGGCAGGCCATGCAGGCCCTCCAGGGTAAAGTGGCGGGGCTTCAGATTGTGAGCAATGGATCGCCCGGGCAGGGGCCAACGGTACGTCTTAGGGGCATAGGCTCCTATAATACAGGAGCTTCTGCACCCTTATATGTTGTTGATGGGATGTTTTTTGATAACATCGATTTCTTGAACACCGCAGATATCAGCTCCATCTCCGTTTTAAAGGATGCCTCGGCTTCCGCCATCTATGGGGTTCGCGCCGCTAATGGGGTAGTACTGATTGAAACAAAGTCGGGCAGCTTTAACAAGAAGGCTGAAATAACCTATGATGGCTATACGGGTTACCAAGTGGGCCAGAATGTTCTCAAGGTGGCCAATGCGGAACAGTTCACCACCTTGGCCCTGGAATCTGGATCTGCTGCCGATGCACAGTTTATTTTGAATGCCATGCAACGATATGGCCGTAGCAGGGTAAATCCGAACATTCCGGCAGTGAACACGGATTGGTACAACGAAATCATGCGCACCGCCCCCATTCAAAACCATAGTTTTGGCGTCACGGGAGGAGCTGACAATGTAAGCTATTCCGTGGGGGCCAACTACTTTCAACAGGATGGGATTTTGAAAATGGAAAACAATTATGAACGTTTTAACCTCAGGGCCAAGCTGGATTTCCAGGCCAATGACTGGTTAAAAATGGGAGCCAATACGGTGATCAGCAATGCAACCCGATTCGATGGGGAAAATGGCGCCTGGCGTTCCGCTTATTTTGCGGTTCCCATTATGCCCGTACTGGACCCCAATCTTGCGAACGACCCAAGTGTTTTCCCAACAAACTATGCCAATGCCCAAGACCTGGGTTACCGGGGCGGCCAGAACCCCTTTCCCAATATGGACACAAGCGAAAATAGGGTTCGAATACGCAATGTCCTGGCTAATTTTTACGCAGAAGCTACACTGATTCCAAACAAGCTCACTTTTAAAACGGCGTACAATCATAACTTTCAAACCTTCAATTCAAGAAGTACACGCCTACCATTTTTTATAGGAAATCAATTTCAACGTGAGAATGCAAGCATCGCCAAAAGTACTACCACCATCTCCAACCAAATATGGGACAATACCATTACCTATACCCAAGATTTTGGCGATCATAGTGTAACGGTATTGGGAGGAGCTTCCTTCAGGGACGAGTCCTTTCAGACCCTTTTTGCCACGGGACTAAATTTTCCGTTATCTGGAGAGGAAGCGTTTTACTTGGATCAAGCGCAGACTATTGTTGAGGAAAGCGTAGGCGACGGAGGGGCAAGGGAGTATGGATTGTCTTATTTCGGGAGGATTTCCTATAACTTTGACAACCGCTACTTATTATATGGCACCTATAGAGCCGATGGCACTAATAAATACCAAGAGCAATGGGGCTATTTTCCCACAGTGGGCGCAGGTTGGGTCCTTTCTGAAGAGTCTTTTATGCAAGGGGTTCGCGGCATTGATTTCTTAAAGCTCAGAGGGAGTTGGGGTCAACTGGGAAATGACAACGTACCCTCTAGCAGTGGATCCATTACTTCTAGCGTTGTCCTTACCGCGTTGGGAGACACAATGTTCAGTGGATTGAACACTGGAAGTGATTTCACATCCCTAAAATGGGAGGTTACTGAAGAAACAAATGTGGGTATCACAGCCAATTTTTTCGATAGTAACCTATCGTTGGAAGCAGACTATTACATCCGTGACACCAAAGATGCGGTGATTCCGGTGGAAAGGCCCCTAATTCCAGGAGCCATCAGGCAGAACGTGGGAGAAATCAGAAATTCCGGATTTGAAGTGGCCCTGAGTTGGAACAAGGCCGTGACCAATGACTTTAGTTATGCCATAGGGGCAAATTTTGCTACCTTAAGCAATGAAGTGTTGAGTTTGAGCGAACAACCTTTTTTGGATGCGGGCACCGCTGAATTCCGTCAAAGATCGATCGTGGGGCAGCCCCTGTTCGCCTTCTTTGGAAGGGAAACGGATGGGATTTACCAAAACGAAGCAGAAATTGCCGCCGATCCCGTGGCAGTGGCCAACGGACTCGTTCCAGGAGATTTTAGGTACAAGGAAAATGGCGGGGACCCGAACACCATTGATGACGATGACAGGGTCGTGTTGGGGTCTTTCCTGCCTTCCTATACCTTTGGCTTCAATCTAGGCGTCAATTACAAAAACTTTGACTTCACCGCTACCGCCCAGGGCCAGGGAGGCAACAAAATTCTAAATCGGAAGCGTATGGAGGTCATCTTCACCAACGACACCAACTTTGACCGCGATTTTGCGATTAACCGGTGGCACGGGGAAGGAACCACAAACAGCTACCCATCTGCAGCAGCTGTTCGCAAAGGTTGGAACCAAAGATTGAACGATTATTACGTGGAAGACGGGGATTATGTGAGAATACAGAACATCACTTTGGGATATACCATAAACAAGGACGGAAAGAACAACAAAATTCCGACTACGAGGATTTACCTAACGGCGGAGAGACCATTGACCTTGTTTAACTACAACGGATTTAACCCAGAGGTGGCCAACGGAGTGGACAATCAGACCTATCCCATCCCTGCCGTGTACACGATGGGAGTGAACATTAAAATTTAAAAGATAAAGCTATGAAACCCTTAAACAAGAAGCTATCACCTATTTTGATCATGGCATTTGCCATGGCCATCCTGGGCTGTTCCGACCAATTGGACGCCCCACAAGAGAACAACAATTTTGCCGGTGGCACGGACTTTACCAAAACCGAGGATATGAAATTATCCATTATTGGTGTGTACGCCGCTTTTCACTCAAGAGGTTGGGAACAGCCCCTATTGATATCCGTTAGAGGAGATGACGTGAATGCGGGAGGTTTGGGAGACCAACAACAGTTTACGGATACGGACCTGTTCAACTATGACAAGGATTATTGGATGTACAATTCTCTTTGGGAGAATATGTATGTTGATGTGATCACGGCCCATACGGCCATGGAACAGATAACGCGTTACCAAGAATTCGCCAATGAAGCGGGCCAAGCGGAAGGAGATCAGTACATTGCCGAGGCAAAGGTGCTGCGGGCCATTATGCTTTTCCATATTTCGCAAGTTTGGGGAGGTGTGTTCATTCCTCGGAATTCGGACCCCAACGAACTTCTGGATTTGACAGAGGTACCCACACAAGCGGAGGTAATGCAACATCTATCCGACCAGATGGATGAGGCCATTCCTTTCCTGCCCGATCTAAGACCCAACGAAAGGCAAGACCTTCCGGGCGGGGTCACCAAATACACGGCCCTGGCCATAAAAGCACTGGCCAACCAAGAATTGGAAAACTATGAAGCTGTCGCGGATGCCACTGGACAGATCATCAACTCGGGAAAATTCAGCCTATACCCAGATTTCTATGAGCTCTTCAAGACACCTGGAAAGCTCAGTGATGAGAGCATTCTGGATCTGCAGTATTCCGATTTTGGCCAAGGTGAAGGTGATCGGGAAGGGCATCTTTATGCACCGTATGGCCCACAAAACTGGACCCCGGCGGTAGAGGGCTCCAGCAGTGGGTGGGGTTTTTATGAACCCAGTCAAAAATTCATTAAGTTCATGCTGGACCGGGGTGAGACCGTGCGCTTGGAAACCAGTGTACTCTTTACAGATCGCGGCATAACGGAACTGAGAACCGATCCGGCTTATCAAGACCTGCCAAGCTTTGTAAGCAACACTACCCGGGATGGCGATATCATCAATGACTATCCCCGCGCCCTTTTTGCCAGTGGAAAGCACTATCTGCCCTCAAATCAGCTCATTCCGGGAAGAACAAGTTATGGCAGCAACAAAAACTATAACGTGCTGCGCTATGGTGAGGTTTTGCTGATGTATGCCGAGGCCGTGGCCCAAGGAGCCGCACCTACCTCCATAAGCGCGGATGCCGCGGTGAACCTAGTGCGGGAAAGGGCCAATATGCCCCCGCTTTCTGGCGTAAACCTTGATGAGATCATAGATGAAAAATTTGCCGAACTCGGAATGGAATGGGGCAAGCGTTATTTTGATTTGATCCGTCTCGGCAGGTATGATGAGTTGAATTATGACGGAAGAACTTTTTCCGAAAATTTGAAATTTCTCCCTTATCCCCAACCCCAAGTGGACAGATTCCCCATCTTGGAGGCTAACTAACAGCAAAAACCAAAAGCCATGAAACGTTTTACAAGCATAGTCCCTTTTTTAGTAACGATTTTATTTTTCACTGCCTGTGATCAAGGAATAGATGGCATCACGGCCATAGAACCACCTGCAGATGCAACGGCTCCCGTAGTCACCATAAAAGCCCCTTTGGATGGTTCAAAAATAAAAGTGTTGGCAGATTTTGCGGAAGTGGCCATAGATTTTGAAGTTACCGACGATGTGGAAGTGGGCTCGGTTACCGTGACGCTCAATGACGAGATCATTGGCACCTTCACGGATTTCAAGGATTACCGAAGGCTACTTGTGGAAGATCTTGTTGTTGATGGATTGGCGGATGGATCATATACCCTCACTGTTACCGCAGTGGATTTGGACGGTAAAACGACCTCTAGCTCGGTATCTTTTGAAAAAGAGCCCGCCTACGTCAAAAAATACGATGGGGAAGTACTTTATATGCCCTTTGATGGCGATTTTGTGGATCTCATTAGTTTTGAGACGGCCCAAGCCGTCGGGAACCCCGCCTTTACGGACGATGCCCTAAACGGTACGGCTGCCTACGCAGGCGCAACGGATTCCTACCTTACACTTCCCGCAGATAGGTTGAAGACCCCTGAGTTCAGTGCCATTTTCTGGACAAAGGTCAACGCCGATCCCGATCGGGCCGGATTATTGGTCATGAGCCCGCCCATGGATGCCAATGGGGGTAATGTGCTCACCTCCGGATTCCGTTTCTTCCGGGAAAATGCAGGCGGAGAGCAACGCTATAAACTAAACGCCGGTTTTGGATCGGGTGGCCAGTGGGTAGATGGCGGTGAAGCGGCCGATGTTGATCCCAATCTCGGAAAATGGGTGAACATGGCCTTTACCATATCTGGAAGTCAGGCCACGGTTTACATAGATGGTCAAATCGTACAACAGGTGCCGTTCAATGGAATTGATTGGACGGATGTGGATGTATTGTCCATAATGTCCGGTGCCCCAAATTTTAGTGGTTGGAACCATTTTTCCGATCTGAGCTTTATGGACGAGCTGCGCATATTTAACAAAGCCCTGACCCAAGAGGAAATCCAGACCATAATGGAAGATGACTCCGGTGTGGACCCAAATGAATACACGGGGACATTTGAAGGAGAAATGTTTTATATGCCATTTGACGACAGCAATATGGAGCTATTCTCCAATGAGGAGGCCACGATGGTAGGCACAACAGGCTTTGCCGGAGAGGCCAAAGAAGGCACAAATGCCTTTGCGGGAGCAACCGATGCGTACCTGACCTTTCCCACCACCGACCTCACCACCGAAGAATTCAGTGCTGCGTTCTGGTACAAAGTAAATGCAACCCCTGATCGTGGCGGCATCTTGGTAATGGGGCCACCGGATACAGAACGGGCAGAATACCCAGAGGTGCAAAATCTGCGCACGCACGGCTTTAGATTGTTCAGGGAAAATGCAGGCGGCCTTCAGCGCATCAAGTTGAATGTGGGCGATGGTACGGCAGACACTTGGGTGGATGGTGGCGCAGCGGCAGACATAGACCCCGAAGTGGATGATTGGGTGCACATTGCCTTTACCATATCCAATGACCAGGCCATTGTGTATCTCAATGGTGCGCAGGTGCAGGCATCGGACTTTTCTGGAATAGACTGGACGGGCTGCGATGTGCTCTCCATCGCCTCCGGAGCACCCAGGTTCACCGAATGGGGCCATGGCTCGGACCTTAGTTTTATGGACGAACTCCGTTTCTTCAATAAAGCGCTGACACCCGAACAGGTCTTGGCCGTGATGGGATCTGATTAATTTATTTTCCAAGCAATCAAGGACAGCTGGGAAATAACAGAACTCAGGGAATAGTAGCCAATAGCAATGTATTCCTTGGCCTTTGCAGTGCTGGAATGAACAAGCCTAATCACTTGAAATCGTAAAAGAGCTAAGATTCAAATCATTCAGGGCTGGCAACTGTTGGGACACGAAAGCAAACTGGAGTTCTTAGGTGAAAATATAGTGTTTGGAGAGAATCACAACTTCTCGCTCCCTAGTGGCCAAACCACCCAATAGCCCGGACTGATTTGAGAGTTGAAATAAAATGAAAATGAAAAATCTTTTTATGTGGACGTCAGCTATTATAGTCGTGCTGGCGATGGCATTATCAGGATGTAACGATAGTAAAAAGGACAAGGTGCAAAAAGCAGCCCTTGCCAAAGCTGAACCCCGGATCTCTGATGAGGAGCTGATGGACTTGGTACAACACCAGACCTTTAACTATTTCTGGGAAGGCGCAGAACCAACCTCTGGTTTGGCGCGGGAACGCATCCATCTGGACAATGTATATCCAAACCACGATAAGGACATAGTGACCATTGGTGGTTCCGGGTTTGGTTTAATGGCCATTTTAGTGGGTGTGGAAAGAAATTTCATTACACGGGAACAGGCCCTGGACCGCTATGAAAAGAGCATTGGTTTTTTGCAAAGGGCAGACCGCTTCCACGGGGTGTGGCCCCATTGGTTAATGCCCACGGGCCGTACCGCACCTTTCAGCGAAAAAGATGATGGGGGCGATCTGGTGGAGACTTCCTTTTTGCTTCAAGGCCTTTTGACCGCGAAAGAGTATTTCAACAAGAACAACCCACGTGAAGAAAAGCTTCGAAACCAAATTCAACAGCTGTGGGAGGAGGTGGATTTTTCTTGGTACACCAAAAAGGAAAACACCTTGTATTGGCATTGGTCTCCCAACTATGGGTGGGAAATGAATTTTCCCGTGGGTGGCTACAATGAAGCGCTTATTATGTATGTCTTGGCGGCAGCCTCTCCCAAACATGCCATCCCCAAAGAGGTGTACGAACAAGGCTGGGCAGGTAACGGGGCAATTAAAAAGGATACGACCTATTATGGCTTAACAACGGAAATCAACCATTATGAACATGGAAATGCCCCGGTGGGGCCATTGTTTTGGGCACATTATTCTTATTTGGGACTGGACCCGAGGGGGTTGAGCGATCAATATGCAGATTATTGGGAAGTGAACCAAAACCATGCCTTGATCAATTACAGGCACGCCGTGGAAAACCCAAACCATTTTAAAGGTTACGGGGAAAGCTGTTGGGGGCTCACATCCAGTTACTCCATTAACGGTTATGCCGGCCATAGGCCAGATGAAGACCTTGGTGTCATTGCCCCCACCGCGGCACTCTCTTCCATACCATATACGCCCAAGGAAAGTCTGGGGTTCTTGCGGCACTTGTACACGGAACACGATTCACTGATCGGTAAATATGGCCCCTATGACGCCTTCAGTTTTGAGAAGAATTGGAGTCCTCCTAGATATTTGGCCATTGACCAAGGTCCCATTCCGGTAATGATTGAAAATCACAGAACCGGTCTTTTATGGAAGCTGTTCATGCAAAATGAAGATTTAAGGCGTGGTTTGGACAGATTGGGTTTCATTGTTGAAGACACCTCGCAGAACACTGGCCCATAACCGTTGTGGTAAGATTGAAAAATGAAAGTGACATAGCCAAAACCAAATCTATTTGCCATGAAATGAGCCATAACCAATCTTAATGCCCAGAGATATGTTTATTGGCGAAACCGAAGGTTCATGAACACCTTTAAAAAATCAATTTGGACGTGGAAAATCACACCTGCCCGAACCGGAACGGGCAGGGCTGACCTACAAAAACCCAATAAAAATAAACAGATGAAAAGATGGATAAACCTTGTAATGGGAACTATAACCCTCTTTTTTGCCTGCGCTTGCATAGACAATGACGGCCCGGGCCCCACAGGAAATTCCGAATTGCCCGATCCGGAACCGGAGCCGGAAGTAGAACTCACGGATGAGGAATTAATGGACCTGACACAGGAGAGAACGTTTAACTATTTCTGGGAATTTGCACACCCCGTTTCCGGGGCCGCCAGGGAGCGCTACCACCCCAACGATCCCGATAACGACCAAAACACGGTGACGATGGGTGGCACCGGGTTTGGCCTAATGGCCATTCTGGTGGGAGTGGAACGCGGTTATGTGAGCAGGGCGGAGGCCGTGCAGCGTTTAAACAAAATAGTGTCCTTTTTGGAAACAGCCGAGCGTTTTCGGGGCGCCTGGCCCCATTGGCTCAATGGAAATACAGGTAAGGTAATTCCCTTCAGTGCCAAGGACAATGGTGGGGACCTGGTGGAAACAGCACTGTTGGCCCAAGGGCTTATCTGTGTAAAGGAATACTTTAAAGAGGGTTCAGATACCGAAAAAACCTTGGCCAATAAGGCCGATGCACTATGGAAGGGTGTGGAGTGGAACGGGTACACCCAAGGACAAAATGCCCTATTTTGGCATTGGAGCCCAACCTACGGCTTCGACATCAATTTAATGATACGGGGGTATAACGAAACCCTGATCACCTACGTCTTGGCCGCAGCATCTCCAGAATATGGGATTTCAAAGGAAGTGTATGAAAATGGATGGGCGTCCAATGGATCCATAGCGTCCGCCAATACCAATTATGGCTACCCCTTGGTCGTGGAGCACCCCGGTTCACCCCTATATGGAGGACCTCTGTTTTTCTCGCATTATTCCTTTCTGGGACTCAACCCCCAGGGCCTATCGGATGCGTATGTGGACTATGGAACGGCCGCCGTGAACCATATCATGATCAATTACGAGTATGCCGTGGAAAACCCAAAAAAATTCAAGGATTATGGAGAGAACTGCTGGGGATTGACGGCCAGCTATACCCGAAACAGTGACGGCGGTATCGGGTACACGGCCCACTCACCCGTAAACGATACCGGGGTTATTTCACCAACGGCGGCTATAAGCTCACTTCCCTATGCGCCAGAGGAATCCTTGAGGGCCATGCATTATTTTTATGGCCACAAGGACAAGCTTTTGGGCCCCGCAGGTTTTTACGATGCTTTTAGCCCCCAGTTCAATTTCTGGGTGGCCGAAGCATATCTGGCCATTGACCAAGGACCTCAGATCATAATGATTGAAAATTACAGGACAGGCCTTCTCTGGGATTTGTTTATGCAAAACACAGAGGTACGGGCCGGACTTGATAAACTCGGTTTTACATATGCTGGCAAATAAACACGTCATTCTTTTCACTCTTTGCATTACTATGGCCAGTTGGGGCCAAGATAAAGAATATAAGACAGCAAACTTCATTCAGTCGGGGGACACCTTGTTATATAGGGTGCTCTATCCCAAGGATTTTTCTGAGAACAAACAATATCCCTTGATCTTCTTTTTGCACGGTGCGGGGGAGCGTGGAAATGACAATGAAAAACAACTGGTGCACGGAAGCTCCCTTTTTACGGATGAAGAAGTTAGAAACCGCTTTCCCGTTATAGTGGTGTTTCCGCAGTGCCCAGAGGAAGATTACTGGTCCAACGTATCAATAGACCGCAGTAAAACACCAATTGAACTGGTTTTCAATTATAAAAAACCACCCACAAACGCCATGAAAAGCCTAATGGGCCTGATGGATGATGTTATGGAAAAGCAGTTTGTTGCCAAAAACCAAGTGTATGTCATGGGCTTGTCCATGGGGGGCATGGGCACCTTTGAAGTGCTCTACAGAAAACCAAGCACGTTTGCGGCGGCAATTGCCATCTGCGGAGGTGGATGGCCACAAGGTGCAAGCTGCTTTTGGGACACGCCCATTTGGCTGTTCCACGGTGCCGATGACAATGTGGTGCACCCGCAGCTATCCTTGGATATGGCCTCTGAAATATTACACTACGGCGGAAGCCCCAAAATGACCTTGTACGACAACACTGGCCACAACAGTTGGGATCCCGCATTTGCAGACCCTTCCCTCTTGCCTTGGCTATTTTCAAAACAACGAAAACAATGAAAACCACACGGAACACTCTACTGCTGTGGCTTGCCTATGGAGCAATCCTGAGTTTCATGGCATCTGCCAGGGCACAGCAAAGGACCTATTGCAATCCCATCAATATAGATTATACCTATATGATCTACAACTCCTACAAGGACATGAGCTATCGATCGGGGGCAGATCCAGCTGTGGTAAAGTTCAGGAACGCGTATTATATGTTCGTTACCCGCTCAATGGGGTATTGGCGTTCAACCGATTTGAACCATTGGGAATTCATTGTCCCAGAGAAATGGTACTTTCAAGGATCCAATGCCCCAGCGGCTTTCAATTACAGGGATTCCTTGCTCTATGTTGCCGGTGATCCATCCGGCCAAATGAGCATTTTGTACACGGACAATCCCAAAAAAGGGGACTGGAAAGCCACCCCGGGCATTCTTACACGCCTGCAAGACCCTGCACTGTTCATTGATGACAACGATGAGGCCTTTGTATATTGGGGTTCTTCTAATAAATTTCCAATACGGGCCAAAAAATTGGAGATGGCAGACAGATTCAAACCTTCAGAAGAAACTTATGAGCTCTTCAACCTTAAACCGGACGAACACGGCTGGGAACGCTTTGGGGAAAACCATAGGGATACCATCTTGAGTGGTTACATTGAAGGACCTTGGATGACAAAACACAAAGACACCTATTATCTACAGTATGGCGCTCCGGGAACCGAATTTGATGTTTATGCCGATGGTGTTTATACCAGCTCCTCTCCCCTTGGTCCCTTTGAGTATGCGGCACACAATCCTTTTTCTTACAAGCCCGGCGGGTTCATCAATGGTGCGGGCCACGGAAGCACGGTAGTGGGGCCATGGGAAACCTATTGGCACTTTGCCTCAATGGCCGTCAATGTCACGGTGGGTTGGGAGCGGCGCATAGGGATGTTCCCCACCTTTTTTGACAAAGATGGAACCATGCACAGCAACACGAGATTTGGGGACTATCCACACCATGCACCCAGTGTGCCCCATAAAAATGGGTCGTTTACGGGTTGGATGCTGTTGTCTTACAAAAAACCGGTGAGCACCTCTTCCGCCCTAAAGGGTCATGAAGCGAGTAATTTGGTAGATGAGGACGTACAGACTTTCTGGGTGGCGGAGAGCAACAAAAAAGGCGAACAAGTGGAGATCGATCTATTACGGCCTTCGCTTGTAAAAGCAATCCAAGTCAATTACAATGACTACAATTCCAATTTGTACGGCAAGATCGAAGGTCTGCACCATAGGTACCTCATAGAGGGATCTCTGGATGGCCAAAGATGGATGCCCTTGGTGGACCAGCGCAATAACTTCAAGGATGTGCCCAATGATTATAATGAGGTGCACGGTAAAGAGAAAATACGCTATATCCGGTATACAAATTACCATGTGCCCACGCCCCACCTTTCCGTATCTGACATCAGGGTATTTGGGCTTGGCTCTGGAAAGTCTCCGAAAGCGGTTAAAAAAGGTAACATTGTTCGGGGGAAAGACCGAAGAACCGCTATGGTCAGCTGGGACCCCGTACCAAAAGCGGACGGATATAACGTGCTGTGGGGCATTGCACCGGACAAGCTCTACAGCTCTTGGATGGTCTATGGGGACAACGCCCTTGATCTAAGGTCTTTGAACACGGACCAATCCTACTATTTTACCATAGAGGCATTCAATGAAAACGGTGTTTCCGAAACCTCGGAAGTAATCAAAGTGAAGTAAACAATCCCTTAAAAGTCCAGTAAGATGAAAATCAATGCCATTATCACCATACAAATTTTCTTTGTCCTATGGGCCATCCGCTCCAGTGCGCAGCAGACCATACCGGAAGTGGAATCGCTCTTGTCCAAAATGACGATAGATGAAAAAATTGGTCAGTTGAATTTGGTCACTCCCGGCGGTGGCATTGCCACAGGATCCGTGGTAAGCACCAATGTGGAGGCAAAAATAAAGGCAGGACAAGTGGGCGGACTCTTTGGCATCTCCGGTCCTGAAAAAATAAAAATGGCCCAAGATTATGCCGTTAAACATACCCGGTTGGGGATTCCGCTTTTTTTTGGATCGGATATTATTCACGGGTACAAGACCACTTTTCCCATACCCCTGGGCCTATCTTCTTCCTGGGATATGGAACTATTGCGCAAGACGGCTGAAATTGCCGCTCTGGAAGCAACCGCAGATGGTGTCAATTGGAACTTTTCCCCTATGGTGGACATAGCGCGCGACCCGCGGTGGGGACGTATTGCGGAGGGCGCGGGCGAAGATCCCTATTTGGGTTCCGAAATTGCCAAAGCAATGGTCAATGGCTATCAAGGAAATGACCTTGCCGCGACCAGAACGATGATGGCCTGTGTTAAACATTTTGCGCTTTACGGTGCCTCTGAGGCAGGTAGGGACTACAATACCGTGGACATGAGCAAAATAAGAATGTACAATGAATACTTGCCCCCCTTTAAGGCGGCGATCGAGGCCGGTGTTGGCAGTATCATGACCTCCTTCAATGATGTGGACGGAGTGCCCGCATCGGGAAATAGATGGCTGTTGACCGAATTGTTGCGACAGCGTTGGGGATTCAACGGATTTGTGGTTTCAGATTACACCTCCGTCAATGAAATGGTAGCGCACGGACTTGGAGACCTACAGGCCGTTTCGGCACTGGCACTGAAGGCCGGCCTGGATATGGATATGGTGGGCGAGGGGTTTTTGACGACCCTGCGCAAATCCCTGGAGGAGCGAAAAATCACAGAGGAGGACATAACGGCTGCCTGTCGAAGGATACTTGAGGCCAAACACAAACTAGGCCTGTTCCAGGATCCCTATCGTTACATCGACACAAAACGACCCCAACGGGATATTCTCACGAAGGAACACCGAAAGATTGCCCGGGAAGTAGCGGCCCAAACCTTTGTGCTGCTCAAGAAACATAGGAACACCTTGCCCCTTAAAAAGGAAGGTACCATCGCTTTGATAGGCGACCTGGCCAACAGCAAAAACAATATGCTGGGCACCTGGGCCCCAACGGGAGACCCGCAACTGTCCATTCCCATTCTGGAGGGAATTAAGAATGTGGCCCCAAATGCAAATATCCTGTACGCCAAGGGCGCCAACATTACCAATGATACGGTAATGGCCAAAAATGTAAATGTCTTTGGGCCCCGTGTTGTAATGGACGCACGCAGCCCAGAGGAAATGCGGAAAGAAGCGGTGGAAGTGGCCAAAAAGGCAGATGTAGTCGTTGCTGTGGTCGGGGAAGCCTCTGAAATGTCCGGGGAATCGGCCAGCAAAACCGATTTGGACCTACCTGAAACCCAAAAAAAACTGATCAGAGCCCTTGTCCTGACGAATACACCCGTGGTATTGGTGCTCATGAGCGGTAGACCTTTGACCATCGAGGAAGAAATGGAGCTCCCCGTGAGCATTCTTCAAGTATGGTTTCCGGGGGTCGAGGCCGGAAACGCTGTTGCCGATGTGCTGTTTGGCGCTTACAACCCGTCGGGTAAGTTAACGGCCACCTGGCCGCTCAATGTGGGCCAAATACCCATTTACCACAGCATCAAGAACACAGGTAGGCCGCAGCCATCATCAACATTCGAAAAATTTAAGACCAATTACTTGGATGCCCCCAACGAACCCCTGTTGCCTTTTGGTTATGGATTGAGCTATACCCACTTTGAATATTTCGATGTACACATAAATAAAGACCAAGTTGGGCCCGAAGAAACGGTGTCCGTCAGTGTAACAGTTAAAAACACAGGTGATTATAGCGGCCACGAAGTGGTGCAACTGTACTTGAGGGATGTGGTGCGAAGCATAACCCCCCCAAAGAGGGCCTTAAAAGGTTTTAAGAAAATCTTCTTGAAACAGGGAGAAAGGAAAACCGTTACATTTGATTTGCGGCCCAATGACCTAAAGTTCCATAATGCCAAGCTGAACTTCGTATCGGAACCAGGAGATTTTGAAGTTTATGTGGGCACGGACTCCAACACAGAGTTGAAGACCACTTTTAAACTGGTTGAATGAGGGCGTCCAAAGATGCCTTTTTCACGATGTAAATGTCCTGTAATCCATTTAATGGCGTAACTCAGCAGTGAAATGGGGTTTGTTTCAAGCCCATTTCTCTTGGCACTAAAAAGAATGTCTTCCAGACCTAATCGATGGTCTGCGATTACCGTTGTGGGAAAAAATTCTTGGAAACTTACTGTTTTATGTTTCTAAAACCACCGATAAAGGCTTGAAAATTTATATAGCGACAGAAAATTGACTGTTGGTTATATAAGAGGTGATGATTGGACAAATTCGGTGTTTTCGATTACTATTTTGATAATTCGCCATATACATCAACATACGCCATGGCAACACTTGGAAAGAGAACATAATCTAATACTAAATATGAAATCGACCATAATAGTACTATTTTTCATTGTGTGCCTATTTTCCTGTGGGGAAGCGGATGAGAAGACGGCTCTCAGAGAAGGCAAAAGGCCCAATATCGTGTTCATTATGTCCGATGACCATGCCATACAAGCCTTAAGTGCTTATGGACATCCCTTGGGCCAGCTTGCGCCCACGCCCAACATTGATAGGATCGCCCAAAACGGAGTACTTTTTAACCGAAGCTATGTAACAAACTCCATCTGCGGACCAAGTAGGGCTGTTATCCTAACCGGAAAGCACAGTCACATTAATGGTTTCAGGCAAAATGGGGATAGGTTTGATGGCTCACAGCCCACCTTCCCCAAAATGTTGCAAGAAGCCGGCTATTCCACGGCACTATTTGGCAAATGGCATCTCCACGGTACCCCAGAAGGTTTTGATGAGTGGAAGATCTTGGTAGATCAGGGCAACTATTACAACCCTGACTTCGTTCAAGGCCAGGACACGATCCGTGTGGAAGGCTATGCCACGGACTTGATCACCAAGGATGCACTGTCCTGGTTGAAAAGCAAAGAACGCGATACCGCGCCTTTCCTGTTGATGGTACAGCACAAGGCACCACATAGAAATTGGATGCCCGCCCTGCGACATACCAACTTGTACGACAGCGTCACCTTTCCCCTTCCCAAAACCTATTTTCCAAGCTTTGGGAATCAAATTGCGGCTTCGCAACAGTTACAGACCATTTACAAAGACATGTACGAAGGCCACGACCTAAAAATGACCTCGGGTTTTGGGAAAACCGAACTTGCCCATAATCCCTGGACCACGGATTTTGAACGTATGACATCCAAACAACGTTCGCAGTGGGACACCGCATACCTGGCAAAGAACAATGCCTTTCACAAGGCAAACCCCAAGGGAAAGGAACTGGCAAAATGGAAGGGACAACGATATTTGAGGGATTATATGGCCACCATTGCCTCGGTCGATGAAGGGGTGGGACAAATTTTGGATTATCTTGAAGCGCACAAGTTAGATGAAAACACCCTGGTGGTCTACACCTCGGACCAAGGCTTCTATCTGGGAGAAAAAGGAATGTTCGATAAAAGATTTATGTATGAAGAATCTTTTGGCACACCGCTTCTTGTGCAGTACCCCAAAGAAATTGCACCAGGTCAAAAAGTAGACGCCCTGGTGCAAAACCTGGATTTTGCGCCCACGTTCTTGGACTATGCCGGCTTTGCTGAAAAGTCGCACAGTATGCAAGGTGTTTCCCTAAAGGGAATATTGTCTGGCGAAACCCCTTCCCAAGATTTTAGGAACGTCATCTATTACCATTACTATGACTTTCCAGCGTTTCATATGGTCAAAAAGCACTACGGAATCAGAACCGATCGGTTCAAGTTAATGCACTTTTATGATGATATTGATACTTGGGAATTCTATGACCTCGAAAAAGATCCAAAAGAACTGAACAACTCCATTGACGACCCTTCCTATGCCGCAATCATTGAAGGTCTTCATTTGAAGTTGGACAGTGTTCAAAAACAGTACGGCGTAACAGAAAGTGAATTTAAAAAAGCGCCCAAGAAGCGCATTGACAATGCATACCGGCAATTTGAAAGGATGAGGGGAATACCGATGCAGTGATTCAATTATCAGCGCTTAAACTATTAACAAAGTTGAAATGATAGAATAAAATTAGCCTGATTAGCCCATTCACCTTCATTCCGCGAAAAGCTACATTGCGGGAAAAGCGCTTCCCTGACAAAAATCTGGGACACGACCCCAAAGCTTACGCCCTACATTCCACTTGACCGCCATATCCCGTAAAAAAACGGGAAACGGTCAAGCCACATTCCGAGCTACAGCTTTGGGGCCAAGTCCGCCAACCCCCTGCCAAACGAGTGCATTCATTTGTCACGGACCGCTCAGCCCATTTTCCTCCATTCCACGCCTGCCCGCTGAAAGGGCGGGAAGCCGCTCCATTGCGCAAAAAGAGCTTCCCTACAAAGGTCTTGGACACCATTCCCGATTTCAGCTTTCCACTGCGTTCATCCCGTCCGCTGCGCCTGCCGGGAACACTCCGCTTCAGCGCCAAAATCGGGAATGAAGTCCGCCTTTCATCGGAAAGCCGTCATTTAGGTCTTCTTGACAGGGTTTTCGGCGAGGTCTTCTTGGGCCCCCGCCCAAAAACCCTTAAAGACCGAAACGCCGTCCTGGACATTTTAAGGGGTTTATAATGGATAAAGCCCTTAATGTTTTTCGGGACGGCGAAAAACGGGCAGGGCATAGCCAATTCTAGATTGAGCGCAGCTGCTTTTTTCGCTCAACTGCCGGTACGCTCCAACGCATCCGCGTTCAAAAGAATTGCCAATGCCCTTGTGGAACTTGTCAAGACCAAGGCAGGTTTTAGCGCAAAATAAGGTTTCTACTTCCTTGAAAACCCAAGGGTTTTACTACGTCGCAAACACACCTGATTTTACACGAAAAGTCTTGACAAAACCCACTTTATCCATGGTGCGGTGCACAGAAGAAAAGAACAAACACCCCTTAAAATTAAAGTTTGATGGAAGGGGAAATATCAATCAGGCCCACGAGAGGGCCACTAAAACCATTTTATTATGAGTACGATTAAAAATCACGTACAGTTGATCGGGAACGTTGGGCAGGACCCGACCATTACGAACCTTGAAAGCGGAAAGAAAGTGTCCCGCTTTTCAATGGCCACGAACGAACACTACAAGGGTGCCAAGGGCGAAAAACGAACGGACACCAACTGGCATACCGTGGTGGCCTGGGGCAAGACGGCCGAAATTGTGGAGAACCATGTTGCGAAAGGCAAGGAAGTGGGCATTGTGGGAAAACTGAAGACCAGGACCTACACCATGGACGATGGAAACCAACGCTATGTGACCGAGGTAGT
>NZ_JBLFEO010000027.1:0-57889 GCF_047345505.1 Maribacter aquimarinus
TCGTACTGCCGGATCATCCCGATGATCTGGCTCTCTGTAAACTTGCTTTTTTTCATTGTCCCAAAATTTAAAGTTACTCATTTTCCCATTTTAGAGCACTCCGGATTTTGGGGTAGCTTTCAGTAACACCGATAAGTTTAAAACTGCGTTTCTACGAAATTCATAATGTTTTAAAGGTTTTGAGGAGTAAAAAAAAATTATAAAACCAATATTTACGATAAAAATTAAGATGTATAAATATTGAAGCGGCCAACCCAATAGGTGATTGACTATTGACGGAATAAATAAAAGAAGTAGCCAGATTTTTATTATGTAAAGTAATGACTTGAGCATGTTACCATAAAAAGGGACTATCCCATTAAGTGTGTAAGTTAAAAATAATAGGGGTTGGACTTTTGCTTAAAGTCTCACCCTTTTTTCATAGATCGTAAGGAACTGGTTTAGGACTGTTGCCCCTATCTTTCTCAATCCACAATGATCTCATCGGCAAAAATCCAGGAGGGCAGGCCTGCGGCATGGTGCCAGTACGGGGTCTGGGTGTTCTTGGCCACCAGCTTTACGTACCGGTACTCGGATCCGTTCAGGGAGAGGTTAAAATAATGGATATCGTTCACTTTACTGTCTTTTCCCAGGGGCTGGGGGTTGGCCACCTGGCCCAGTAGGGCAAAACTTTGGTTGTCATTGGAGCCATAGTACAACACGGAGCTGGGGAAGAACACCACGTGGTTGGTAACCTGTAAAAAGGCAGTGGACAGGCTGTGCAACGGTTGTGCGCTTTCCAGGTCCACCACCACTTCCATGTCATGGCCCTCATAGCCCAGCCAATTGGCGTAAAAACTGTTGCCGCCCAGGGCACCGTCAGTGAGCACCAAGGGATCTTCGTTCGCATATTTTTTGGGTGCGGTCAGGGAGACCACGTTCTTCCCCTTGGCCTTGTTGCTCCTTTTGGCCGTTTCCATGGCGGTGGCGTAGTTCTTTTTGTATTCGGTCACGGTAAAGCCCATCTCGTTCATCAGGGTAATGTTGTTTTCCCCGGCCAGGTTGGTAAAGCGCTCCAATAGGGCCCGGGTGGTGGTATTGGTGGTTGGTTTGCCCTGGGCGTCCATGGTCACCAGGCTCAATTGTGGTGTTAGGTTTTTGCGGCTGGCCTCCAAAACGGCATAATCCACGCCCATCCGTGCCAAGCGCACCCGGTTGCGCAGTTCCGGGTTTCCGGCAACGGCCGCTTCCGCATCATCGAATAGTTGGGTGTATTTTTTGAGCAGTTCTGGGCGCAGGTAGGAATCAAAGGCTTCTGAAGGATCGCCATAGAGAAACAGAAAGAAATCTGCATCCTTGCCGATCTCCTCGTGGATCACGTCTATATATTCTTTCACATAGGGGCCAGCCGCTTCATAATAGCCGTCTGTGAATTCCGTGATCAGGTTTTCCAGGTTTTCACTGGGGTTCCACAAGAGCTTGGCCGTGATGTAGGAGCGGAGCTCAAACAGCTCGCTGGGGTGGTTGCTGTGCTGGGCAAACACCCAGTTGGCACCATTCCTATGAAATAGTGCCATATTGGGGCGCAAGGTGTGTAGGTTTGGAAAAGGGGCCAAGAAATTGGTGAATTGGGTGGTGTAGTCCCAAATACGGATATTGTCCGTCAGTTCGCTCCAGCCACGGAGGTCGCTGGCAAAGTCGGCACAGTTTTGGGCTATGGGCGCGCTGCGATCGCACTCTATGCTGCACAGGGTAATGAGTACGTTTTCCAGGGGCTTTGTCTTGGGCGGTTTGCGGGTATGCTGGTAGGCGAGGGCGGAAATGGTCTTGTCCGGAAATTGTTTGGCCACTTGGTTCACAAAGGCGATCATGCTACCTGCCGGGCTGCCGGCCTGGGTGTTCAACGCATTGCAATTTTCGCACTGGCAGTATTGCTGATTGTCGTCCTGGCTTACGGAGATCACAGAGGCCAGCGGATGGCGTTTGAACATGGCGGCCACGGAGTCCGTCACAATGCGGAGCACCTCTGGGTGGGTAAGGCACAGTTGGGTGGGCAAACGTTGTTCCCCTCTCAGGGCATAGTATTCTGGGTGGGAAGCATAGAACACGGCTTCCGGCATGAACCGATGAAAGGTGTGTACCCTTGCCTGGGGCACATAGCGCGGAAAGGCCTCCGTGGTTACCTTGTGCCGGGCGGCAAAGGCTTCGTTTTCGTAGAACAGCCTGGAGTGTACCGTGCGGGTAGTGATGGGCGGTGTGTACTGGTGGTCCATGGGGTCCAGGAAAATATTGGGGCGCTGTGGGACCACCTCCGCATTGGGAGCGTACCATTTACAGCCCAAGCTTTCTTCCAAAAAGGTGAACACGGCATGCTGCAGTGCCTCATCGGAACCGCCCAAGATATAAAGATCGTCCCCGTCTGTCCTTAGGTGCACCGTTTCGGGTTTCACGGAGTCCCCGGTAAGGGTGTTCAGGTAAACGTAGGGGCCATTGGGGGCCTTGGGGGCAGATACAATGGGCAGTTGGGCGCCACTGATGGCCTGGACATAGTGCTGTAGGGTATTGGCCGATTCCCTATCGGAGGCCGAGGCATCCGCTTTGAGCAGGATAACGTGCGAAGATGCCCCGTTTTGGGTCAGGGCCACGCCAGGGTCCGCGCAGGAGGCCATCACTGCCAGCAGGCTCATACATATCAGGAAACGGATGGTTCTCATGGTTTGTTGGTGTGGAAAGGTGGTACATAGGGTGATCTAGGTTCCGATGGAAAAGGGCCAATGGCCAGCGGCTTCCCAAGTGGGACGTCCTCTTGATCTGGCCCTTCCACGCTCTTTAAAGATACGGCTTTAAATAGAAAAACCCGCCTATGGAAGTTCCATAGGCGGGTTCTTAATGGGCTTGCCCCTGGGGGCAGGTCCTTTTACATCATTCCGGGCATGCCGCCACCGCCCATTGGGGGTGCCGCTGGTGCCTCTTCCTTGATGTCGGTCAGGGCACATTCCGTGGTCAAGATCATTCCGGCAACGGAGGCCGCATTTTCAAGTGCCACACGGGTTACCTTCTTGGGGTCGATGATGCCCGCCTTCATCATTTCAACGTATTTTTCAGACTTGGCATCGTAGCCATAATCGCCCTTGCCATCCAAGATCTTGGCAATGACCACGGAACCTTCGCCACCGGCGTTTTCCACGATCGTTCTCAGGGGAGACTCAATGGCGCGCGCCACGATCTGTAGGCCTGTGGCCTCGTCCTCGTTTTCGGTGGCCACCTTTTTCAAGGCCGTCTTGGCCCTTACCAAGGCCACGCCACCACCGGCAACAATACCTTCTTCCACCGCGGCGCGGGTGGCGTGTAGGGCATCGTCCACGCGGTCTTTCTTCTCTTTCATCTCTACCTCAGAGGCGGCACCCACATAGAGTACGGCCACGCCACCTGCCAATTTGGCCAAGCGCTCCTGAAGTTTCTCCTTGTCATAGTCAGATGTGGTGGTCTCAATTTGGGACTTGATCTGGTTTACCCTGGTCTTGATGTTCTTGGCCACACCGCCACCGTTCACCACGGTAGTGTTGTCCTTGTCTATCTGTACCTTTTCGCAGGTGCCCAGCATGTCAATGGTGGTATTGTCCAAAGAGAAGCCTCTTTCTTCCGAGATAACGGTACCACCGGTAAGAATGGCAATGTCTTCCAGCATGGCCTTTCTGCGATCGCCAAAGCCCGGGGCCTTTACGGCCGCAATTTTAAGGGAGCCCCTTAGCTTGTTCACCACTAGGGTGGCCAAGGCCTCACCGTCCACATCTTCTGCAATGATCAAAAGGGGCTTGCCAGATTGGGCCACGGGCTCCAATACGGGAAGCAGGTCTTTCATTGCCGAGATCTTCTTGTCGAACAACAAGATGTAGGGATTTTCCAGTTCGCTCACCATTTTTTCGCTGTCCGTAACAAAATAGGGGGATAGGTAGCCACGATCAAACTGCATGCCCTCCACTACGTCCACGTAGGTGTCGGTTCCCTTGGCCTCTTCCACGGTAATGACCCCTTCCTTGCCCACCTTGTCAAAGGCCTGTGCAATAAGGTCGCCAATGGTATCGTCGTTATTGGCCGATATGGAGGCCACCTGCTTTATCTTTTCAGAGGAGTCGCCCACTTTTTTGGACTGCTTGTCAAGGTCTTTGACAATGGCTTCCACCGCTTTGTCAATACCTCTTTTCAGGTCCATGGGGTTGGCACCGGCGGCCACGTTCTTAAGGCCTTCCTTTACAATGGCCTGGGCCAGTACCGTTGCGGTGGTGGTCCCATCGCCGGCAAGGTCGTTGGTCTTGGAGGCCACTTCCTTTACCATCTGTGCGCCCATGTTCTCCAAGGCGTCTGCCAACTCTATCTCCTTGGCCACGGTAACACCGTCCTTGGTCACTTGGGGCGCCCCAAAAGATTTGCTGATGATCACATTTCGCCCTTTTGGCCCCAGGGTTACCTTAACGGCATTGGCCAGTGCATCAACGCCTTTTTTTAGGCCATCTCTTGCATCTATGTCAAACTTAATTTCTTTTGCCATGATTTACTTTGTTTTTTTTGTCGCTCCCCTTGGTAAGGGACGCGATCGGTTTCCTTTTCTGTTCTTTTACTATGTTGTTTTGCTCGTGGTTTGGACGTTCTTCCTTATATGATGGCAAGGATGTCGCTCTCGCGCATCATCAGATAGTCCGTTCCGTCCAATTTTAGCTCGGTGCCGGCATACTTGCCGTAAAGCACGGTATCGTTCACCTTAACGGTAACGGCTTCGTCCTTTGTGCCCGGGCCAACGGCCACGACCTTGCCCTTTTGTGGTTTTTCCTTTGCGGTGTCCGGAATGTAGATTCCTGAAGCTGTTTTGGTTTCGGCTGCCATGGGTTCAATGAGTACCCTATCGGCCAATGGTTTGATATTAACTTTAGACATAGTATTAAAATTTAAATTGATTTTTTAACTGCAATGGTCAATGGCAGAAATTATGCCATGTCCCAAAAACTGACAGATTGGTAAACAAAAAATGCCAGCTTGTCATTAGCTGGCATTTTAATTCTTGTGTTATGGGTGTCATTCGGGCGTTTCGGGCTCCGGTGTCTCGTTGCCGGCGGGTGGCAGGACTTCCTCCGGCAAGGTCTCCGGTACGGTGGTCTCCACATCATCGCCCTGCAATAATTTTGAGTCGGCATCGCCAAAATTTCCTTTAAGGGCTATGTTGCTCGCCAAGATGAGCACCACCAAAAGGCCGGCAAGGGTCCAGGTACTCTTGTCCAAAAAATCGCCCGTTTTCTTGACGCCGCCCACCACTTGGCTGCCGCCGCCGCCAAAAGAGGAAGACAGGCCACCGCCCTTGGGGTTTTGCACCATCACCACCACGACCAACAAAAAGCAGACAATGATGATGAGAATAAGGAATATGGAAAACGTGCTCATTGGAATCTATTTATTTTCTTGCTTCAGCTTTTCTACCGCCTTGATTCGGTCTGCAAAGAAACTACTTTTTTCCGGATATTTCAAACTTAATATTTTGTAGGCCTGGATGGCTTCCACGTACTTTTTTTGCTCCACATATACCCTGGCCAAAGTGGCCGTCATGAGTTCGTTTTTATCAAAGGGGAGGCTGGTTTCCACGTGGGTGGCGGGGGCGTTCTTGTTCTTGGGGACTATTTTGGGGTTGTTGGCAATGAAACGGTCTATGCGGCTGAACTTGTCTTCCCTTTCAGGCAGGCGCCTTGTGGGTTGGCCGGGCGTGCTTTTTTGCCCCTCCGGCACTGCGGCATCTTTGTCCGTTGCCTTGCGCCGTATGGGTTTTTTTTCGGTGAGCTGCAACCACTGTGCAAAGGAGTGCTTTTCTTCCTTGTCAAAGGGCAGGGGGGTGCCCAGCTCCAAGGTTTTGGCCTCCTCCTTTTTGTTGAACAGCCCGGGGTCCAGGATGTGTTCGGCATCTGTGGTGTTCTGGGGTAGGGGCCGATCTTCCGATGGGGCAATGAGCGGCTGGGGGTTGGCCAGGGTTTCCAATGCCGGGGCCGATGCCTCTTGGGCCTTCCCGTCCGGGGTCTCCGTTTGCAGGAAATTGGGGGAGGTAATGAACTGGAACAGCACCTCACGGTCCGTGGTGTGCGCCGCCGTGGTCTTCAAGGCCTTGTTGTATTTGTAGCTGTTCAGGTTCCTGAGGCCTTTGAGGTGCATGGCCCGGGCGGCCTGGAAGTAGGGGTACTCTTCCAATATCTCCTCCAGGTGCTTGGTCTGTAAGGGGTTTACCACCTTTTCCGGATGTTGCAACAGATATGTGAATTCAGAGACGTTCATCTTTACCAGTCTGCCAGGGAGGCATTGAAGATATCTTGTGTAATACGCTCAAAGATCACTTCGTGGGCCTCACTTTTTATGGTGGCCAGCTGGGTGTTGGCGGGATAGTCAAAAAAGAACGAAAAACTTTGGTCAAAGCCCTTGTCCTCTTCCAGTCTGTTGTAAAAGCGTGCCTTTACCCGAACCGATAAGCGGTTCTGCGCCGCGGTTTGGTTGGCCGTTGCCGTCATGGGCGAAATGCGGTACTCCGTGATCTCGCCCTCGTACAGCAGGTCTGCCGTACCGGTGTTCACCAGGTCCAAGCTGGTTTGGTTCAAGATCCGATCTTGCAGGGCATTGGTAAAATCAAGGTCCATTCCGGGCTCAAAGACGGATCCGGGGCTTTGGGTGGCGTAGTTCTGAAAGCGCTTTACCTGGAATGTTTTGGCGTCTCCCACGTTGCCCCCGGTAAAATTGTACACGCCACATCCCTGTAGCAGTAGGGCGGTAAAGAGGAGCACGCCGTAAATGGATACGTGTTTCATGCGCATGGTGTCTATTTAAAGGTCGTACTGTTTAATTTTTCTGTAGAGGGTGCGTTCGGATATGCCCAGTTCCGAACTGGCGGCCTTTCGTTTGCCGTTGTTGCGCTCCAAGGATTTTTTAATGAGCTCTATTTCCTTGTCCTGTAGGGACAGGGTTTCTTCTTCCTCTATCTCTTCGGCAAAGTGGTACTTGTCCTCGGCCGGCGGCTGTTTGGGTTCCGATGGGCCCACGTAAGGCTCGGGCAACTGGAGCACTTCGGCGGCCATGGCCTCTTGGGACATGGTTTCTTCCTCATCGCCATAGATCTTTCGGATCAGGTGCTGGTTGTCTTCCTGCACCTGTTGGGAGTCGTTGTTCTTCAAAAGCTCCATGGTAAGCTTTTTTAGGTCGTTCAGGTCGCCCTTCATATCAAACAGCACCTTGTACAGAATTTCCCGTTCGCTGCCAAAATCGCTCTCTTTTTTGTTCTGGCCCACCACGGCGGGAAGGTGGGACCCACTACTGTCCGGCAAATAGCCCATTAGGGTGCCGGCATCAATGTTGCGGTTTTCTTCCAGTACGGAAACCTGTTCGGCCACGTTGCGCAATTGCCTCACATTTCCCGGCCAGCGGTACTTGAGCAGCATGGACACGGCATCTTCCGTTAGGCGTATGGTGGGCATTTTGTACTTGCGCCCAAAATCCGACGCAAATTTCCGGAACAGCAGGTGCACATCTTCCCGGCGTTCGCGCAGGGGCGGCAGCTGTATTTCCACGGTGCTCAGGCGGTAGTAGAGGTCCTCGCGGAACTTTTCTTTCTTTATGGCCTCGAACATGTTCAGGTTGGTGGCGGCCACAATGCGCACATCGGTCTTCTGCACTTGGGAGGAGCCCACTTTTAGAAATTCCCCATTTTCCAGAACGCGTAACAAGCGCACTTGGGTGGTCAGGGGAAGCTCGCCCACCTCGTCCAGGAAGATGGTTCCGCCATCGGCCACTTCAAAATAGCCCTTTCTGGTTTGGGTGGCCCCGGTAAAGGCCCCTTTTTCGTGGCCAAAGAGCTCACTGTCTATGGTGCCCTCTGGGATGGCGCCACAGTTCACGGCAATGTACTTGGCGTGCTTGCGGTGGGAGAGGGCGTGAATGATCTTGGGGATGCTTTCCTTGCCCACCCCGCTCTCTCCGGTGACCAGCACGGAGATGTCCGTGGGGGCCACCTGGATGGCTTTTTCCAAGGCACGGTTCAGCTTGGGGTCTTGCCCAATGATCTCAAAACGCTGTTTTATGTTCTGTACACTTTCCATGGAATGTGTTTTCCTTTTAATTGTTGTCCGAATGTCCCAGGGCGGTGCCCAAGAGGGTGGCCGAGGTGCAATCCGTTATTTTTACGTTCACAAATTCGCCCACTTGGTAATGCTCCTTGGGGAACACCACCACGGTGTTCTGGGTGTTGCGCCCCATCCAATGGGCGCCGGATTTTTTGGAGGGGCCCTCTATGAGCACTTCGGCCGTGCTGCCCAAATGTTGTTGGGTGCGGTACAGGCTGTGCCGGCGCTGTAGGGCAATGATCTCCTGTAGCCTTCTTTTTTTGGTGGCTTCCGGCACATCGTCCTCAAGCTTTCGTGCGGCCATGGTGCCCGGTCTCTCGGAATAGGCGAACATGAAGCCATAGTCGTACTTTACATATTCCATCAACGTGAGCGTGTCCTGGTGGTCCTGTTCCGTTTCGGTGGGGAAGCCGGTGATCATGTCCTGGCTTATGGCACAGTCGGGGATCAGTTGGCGTATGTTGTCCACAAGGGCAAAGTACTCTTCCCGGGTGTGCAGGCGGTTCATGGCCTTTAGGATGCGGTTGCTTCCGCTCTGTACGGGCAGGTGTATGTAATTGCAGATATTGGGGAACCGGGCCATGGTCTCGATCACGTCCATGGTCATGTCCTGGGGGTTGGAGGTAGAAAACCTAATGCGCATCTTGGGCTGGGCCAGGGCGGTAAGCTCCAAGAGTTTGGCAAAGTTCACGGCGGTGGCCCTCTGCATGGCACTGGCCGTTTTAAAATCTTTTTTGAGGCCGCCACCGTACCAGAGGTAGCTGTCCACGTTCTGCCCCAGGAGGGTCACTTCCCTAAAGCCTTTTTCCCAAAGGCCCTTTACCTCGGCAATGATGGAATGCGGGTCTCGGCTGCGCTCCCTGCCACGGGTAAAGGGCACCACGCAGAACGTGCACATGTTGTCACAGCCCCGGGTAATGGAGACAAAGGCCGTGACCCCGTTGGAGTTTAGGCGCACCGGCGCCACGTCTCCGTAGGTCTCGTCCTTGCTCAGGATCACGTTCACCGCACTGCGGCCCTCGTCTATTTCTTGAAGGAGGTTGGGCAGGTCCTTGTAGGCATCCGGGCCCACCACCATGTCCACTATTTTTTCCTCTTCCAGCAGCTTGCTCTTTAGGCGCTCTGCCATACAGCCAAGCACGCCCACCTTCATCTTGGGATTGCTTTTCTTTACGGCATTGAACTTCTCCAATCGCTTGCGAACGGTCTGTTCTGCCTTGTCCCGTATGGAACAGGTGTTTACCAGTACCAGATCGGCCTCCTGCATGTTCTCGGTGGTGTTGAACCCCTGTTCCGATAAAATGGAGGCCACGATCTCACTGTCCGAAAAGTTCATTTGGCAGCCATAGCTCTCAATGTAGAGCTTTCTTTGGTTGCCCTGCTCGCTTTGCCGTTTTAGGGCCGTGCCCTGTCGTTTCTCGTCAATCAGTTTCTCCATGGAGGGTGCCATTGTGTTTTACAGTGGAATGCAAAGATATCATTATAAAGAAAAAGTGTGACAATTTGACAGCCGAATTATCGTAATTTTAAGGTTCTGGCGGCTTCTGTGCCCAGTTGATGGGGGAAGCCCCCAGGGGCCCCAAGGGCAGGGAAAGAGCCTTTGGATGTAAGCGCATGGCCCTATGTTAAAAGAGGCCATTTTTCCGCCCTGGCCACGCAACCAAACGTGGAAATGCCATCTTGTGTATAACAACCCATAAACTGACTGTCATGAAAAAACAACCTTACCTGCTGCTTTTTGCCCTGTTCCTTGCCTTCTCTGCCTGTGACGACCAGGAGGACATTAGAGATGTCATGGTGGCCACCCCCATAGTAATGAACGCGGCCGAGTTCAAGGCAGATGCCATCTCCATTATGGAGCCACAGGCCATTGTCTCCAGCGGAAAGATCTATGCCTACAGACACTATATTTTTGTCAATGATGTGAACCAGGGCATTCATGTCCTGGACAACAGAGATCCCTACCAACCCAAGAAAGTGGCCTATATAAAAGTGGCGGGCAACAATGACGTGTCCATAAAAGACAACAGGCTGTATGCCGATAGCTACGGGGACCTGGTGATTTTTGACATTACCAACGTGGAGGACATAAAGCTGGTAAAGCGTATGGAAAATGCCATTTATGAATCTTCCCAGATCTGGATGTCGGGCATGGAGATGCCCCGGGCCGATTTTTACGATTATGAGGGCTTTGATCCCGAGGAAGACGTCATTGTGGGCTGGGAGGTACAGCGCCAAAAGCGGCACGTGAACGATCTTGGATGGGGAACCATGGAAAATTTTGATGCCGTGACCAACGGTCTCTCCAATGCCGCCCCATCTCGGGGCCAGGGCCAGGGCGGGTCCATGGCCAGGTTCAAGATCGTGGGCAACCATCTGTATGTGGTGGACCGCAGCAACCTCAATGTCATGGACATCTCCGACCTGGAGGCGCCCCAGGTTTTGAAAGATGTTTTTGTGGGGTGGGACATAGAGACCATCTTCAATCAGGGCAACATCTTGTTCCTGGGCGGCCGCCAGGGCATGTACATCTACGATGCCACCAACGCCGCCAAGCCCACCTTTCTGTCCGAATTTAGGCACGGCCGGGCCTGCGACCCTGTGGTGGTGGACGGGAATTTCGCCTACGTTACCCTGAAGGGCGGCAATGGCTGCGGCGACGCACAGAGCGGCCTCTACATTGTGGATGTCTCCGATCTTAAGAATCCGGAGCTCAAGGTCATGTATCCCATGGACGGGCCCAACGGTCTGGGCATTTGGGAAGACACCTTGTTTATATGCGATGGCGACTCCGGCCTAAAGGTGTATGACAAAAGTGATGCCCCCAATATAACACTGGTTAACCATTTTGAGGATATCGTTACCTATGATGTCATACCGCTTCCCACCAGCCTGTTGCTCATTGGGGACCAAACCCTGAGGCAATATGAATATCTGGAGAATGACATTGTGCCCATCAGCGTGTTCAGCCTTCAATAAAGGGGCCATATATTAAGGTATAAAAGGTGATGGCCCAAAGGGCCGTGTAGGGGTGCTGTGCGGGGCAAGGAGCATGCAAATGGAAAAGCAGGGGACCCCCCGGAGCCATGCCGGTTTTGGGGTTGTTGCCAAGCACCTTGTCCTTTGGTCCGTGTAATATCGATTTTGCCCTGGTGCCCAACGGAACCCATAAAGGGCAATTTGTACGTGCAGATGGTACCTCAAGGGTGTCCCTCGCATTTTTTGCAACATCTTGCAGCGGCAATGATGGTATTTGCACAGACCGCCCAAAGCTGTGATGGGTTTTTGTTGATGAATGGAAGCTCCCCACCTGCTCCATAGGTTCAAATTCATTGTCCCAACAACTTCATCTTCCCGTACGGGACGCATCGAACGGGTTCCATAGAGGGCCATAGGCCTTGCCCTCAGATGCCATTCTCCTCCCGTCCTATGTTTTATGTGGGCCGAGAATCCCTTTTTGGGCCCTATATGTTGTATGATGCGCCATTCGGTAAAAGCACTCGGTGGGGTGCCCGTCATATAAGGGTGCACAAAGACCATCTGCCAAGACCTCGACCTTAAAAAAAGGAACACCCTAAGTTGTTTTGGGGAATGATGGGATTTGGGCCGTTCATCTTCCCCTTGGCCGTTTGCCCCGCGAAAAAGAAAAATTGGGCATGGCCCAGCCACGGACGATTTTTATTTTTACATAGGGCGTGAAAAGGAAATCATTTACAGACCCGTTTTTCAATTGGGAAGCGGTATAACGGGCCCAAGCACAGGTTTTTTGGCTGCCCGGGCCATGTTGGTGTGGGACGCAATACGTGGGTTCGGCACGGCAAGTTCAATTTTTAGTATACCTTTGTCCCCATTAAAATTTAGTAGATGGCAAAGAATTTGGTAATCGTTGAGTCTCCTGCAAAGGCAAAGACCATAGAAAAGTTTCTGGGAAAGGATTTTAAGGTGGCCTCCAGTTTTGGGCACATTGCAGATCTTCCCTCCAAAGAGCTTGCCGTGGACGTGGACAACGGTTTTGAGCCCAAATATGTGGTGGACAAGGACAAAAAGGCCTTGGTGAAAGAATTGGGCAACCTGGCCAAAAAAGCGGACATCATTTGGTTGGCCAGTGATGAGGACCGCGAAGGAGAGGCCATATCCTGGCATTTGGCAGAGGAGCTTAAGTTGGATCGTAGCAAGACCAGGCGCATTGTCTTCAACTCCATTACCAAGAGCGCCATCCAAAAGGCCATTGAGAACCCCCGGGAAATAAACTACAACCTGGTAAACGCCCAACAGGCCAGAAGGGTCTTGGACCGTCTGGTGGGTTACCAGTTGTCTCCGGTGCTCTGGAAAAAGATAAAGCCCGGCCTTTCTGCCGGCCGCGTGCAGTCTGTTGCCGTGCGGCTCATTGTGGAGCGTGAGCGGGACATCGAGGCCTTTGTGCCCGAGGCGTCCTTTAAGATAACGGCACAGTTCAGTACCGCATCGGGCCAAGGTTTCAAGGCCAAATTGAACAAGGGCTTTCCCACCCGCGAGGAGGCCCACCAATTTTTAAAGAGCAATGTGGGCGCCGCCTTTTCGGTGGCCAAGCTGGATAAAAAGCCGGCCAAGAAATCGCCCTCCGCCCCTTTTACCACCTCTACCTTGCAGCAAGAAGCGTCCCGAAAACTCTATTTTTCGGTCAGCCGGACCATGCAGGTGGCCCAGCGGCTCTACGAGGCGGGGCTCATTACCTATATGAGAACGGACAGCGTTAACCTGAGCAATGAGGCCCTTACGGCGGCCAAGGAGGCCATTGTAAAGAACTACGGCGAAGCCTACAGCAAGGTGCGCAACTTTAAGGGGAAGTCCAAAGGGGCACAGGAGGCCCACGAAGCCATACGCCCCACCAACATGATGGCCCAGAGCCCTTCCCTGGAGCGGGACCAGAGCAAGTTGTACGACCTGATCTGGAAACGCACCGTGGCCTCACAGATGGCAGACGCCCAATTGGAGCGCACCAACGTGAGGATCAAGGCCAATGCCCACAAAGACGAGTTCACCGCCAACGGGGAGGTCATTAAATTTGACGGTTTCCTAAAAGTATACATGGAGGGCATCGATGAAGAGGATGCGGCCGAGGAGCAGGAAGGGATGCTGCCCGCCATGAAAGAAGGGGAGGCCCTGACCAATGGGCACATTACCGCCACGGAACGGTTCTCAAGGCCGCCCTACCGCTTTACCGAGGCCTCCCTGGTAAAAAAGTTGGAGGAACTGGGCATAGGCAGGCCCTCTACCTACGCCCCCACCATAAGCACCATACTAAAACGTGGCTATGTGGAGAAGGGCACCGTGGAGGGAAATGAAAGAAACTATGTACAACTGGTGCTCGCGGCAGATGCCATAAAGGAAAAGACCCTGACCGAAATGGTGGGCTCGGACAAGGGCAAAATGGTGCCCACGGACATTGGCACCATTGTCACCGATTTCTTGGTGGCCAACTTCGCCACCATACTGGATTACAACTTTACCGCCCAGGTAGAAGAGGATTTTGATGAGATCGCCACGGGGGACGAGGACTGGAAAAAAGTAATGAAGGATTTCTACGCAGACTTTGAGCCCAATCTCAAGGATGTGCTGGAGAATGCGGACAGGGCAAGTGGCGAGCGCATTTTGGGCAAGCACCCCAAAAGCGGGAAGCAAGTCTCCGTGCGGTTGGGCCGTTTTGGCCCCATGGTGCAGGTGGGCACCGTGGACGATGAGGAAAAGCCCACTTTTGCCAGTTTGTTGCCCGATCAGTCCCTGAACACCATTACCTTTGAAGAGGCCCTGGACCTTTTTAAGCTGCCCCGAAAACTCGGGGTGCACAAAGGGGAGGAAGTGGCCGCCAACGTGGGCCGCTACGGGCCCTATGTAAAGTTCGGGAAAAAATTCATCTCCATGGAAGCCTCGGACGATCCCCTGGAAATCACCATGGACCGTGCCGTGGAGCTCATTGAGGCCAAGGAAAGGGCAGATGCGCCCATTGCCCAATACGAGGGCAAGGACGTGCAGAAGGGCACCGGCCGCTTTGGCCCCTTCATCAAGTGGGACGGCATGTTCATCAACGTGAACAAGAAATACGATTTTGACAACCTTGGCCAGGCAGATATCGAGGAGCTCATTGAGGCCAAAAAACAAAAGGAGATCGAAAAGGTGGTGCAAAACTGGACCGAAGAGGGCATACGCATAGAAAAAGCCCGCTGGGGCAGGCACAACATCATCAAGGGCAAGGTAAAGGTGGAGCTCGCCAAAACGGTGGACGCGGCCAAGATGTCCCTGGAAGAGGCCAAAAAGCTCATTGAGCAGAAAACGCCAAAGAAAAAGACCGCCGCCAAAAAGAAGTCGGCCAGCAAGCGCAAGACAAAAAAGTAACCGTTTCAGAAAGTATATAGTGAACCTTCATGGCATTTGATTTTTTAGTACCTGTAGAAGACAGGGTAATGGCACATTGCGAACTCTTGCCCGCCCAGTCCCTTGGCAAAAATTGCTACATACACACCGAAAAGGACGGTCTTCCCGTACTGGCCAATGCCACCATGGCCATTGTTGGGGTCAAGGAATCCCGAAATGCCTTTGAGAAAAAACTGGAAGTTCTGGATGTCTCCGCCATTCGCATTCAACTGTACCGTTTAATGCTGGGCAACTGGGACAGTACCTTGGTGGACATGGGCGACATTGAGGAGGGCAATACCGTGGAAGACACCTACTTTGTGGTCAAAGAAGTGGTGGCCGGCCTCTTGGAAGAGAACATTATCCCCATTGTCATAGGCGCCACACAAGATATTACCTACCCTGCCTACAGGGCCTTTGACGGCATCAAGGACATGATCAACCTGGTGGCGGTGGACAGCAGGTTCGATTTTGGCATAGATGACGATCTTATCTCCTCCCATTCCTATATGAGCAAGATCATTACGGACAAGCCCAACAACCTTTTCAACTTTTCCAATATAGGTTACCAAAGCTATTTCAATGCCCAGGAAGAGGCCGATCTTATGGAGCGGCTGTTCTTTGATGCCCATCGTTTGGGCGAGATTGCCAATGACCTTACCCTGGCAGAGCCCGTCTTGCGCAATGCCCATATGGTAAGCATGGACGTGCGGGCCATAAAGGCAAGCGAACTATGCGCATCTGCAAATTTCTCCCCCAACGGTTTTACGGGACGGGAAATCTGTGCCATTGCCAGATATGCCGGCCTCAGCGACTCCCTCAGGGCCTTTGGCATCTATGAAATGGAAAACAATGTGCAGTCCCAACAGCTGGTGGCCCAAATTATCTGGTACTTTATGGAAGGGGTCAATTTCAGGATCCCGGAAAGCCCGTATTCCAAAACGGACGACTTCACCAAGTATATGGTGCCCAACGAGATGGAGGAGTTTGTTTTCTACAAGAGTCTGCTCACCGAAAGATGGTGGATGCAAGTGCCATCTATTTTCTCTTCGCATACTAAAGGCGATGCAATGGCGTTATTACCTTGCACCGAACAAGATTATCTGGACGCCTGCGACCAGAAGATTCCTGAAAGGTGGTACAAGGCCTATAAGAAGGGCTTTGAATAGCGAATTTATTTTTATGGGATTGAAACAGGATGTACAATAATTTGTACAAAACGTAGTTTTACCATGTAGAATAAACCAATTGCAGTTTATAACCGAAATCGAAATTTAACCTAGAGTATGAAGAAGCTATTGTTATCCTCCATAGCGTTTGTTTTTTTGTTTTCCAGTTGCGGATCAAAAACAAAGGGAGAACTGGTCGGGGTCCAGGGAAAGAAATGGTACCCTGAAAAACCTTATGGAATGGAGCTCATTCCCCGAGGTTCCTTTATTATGGGAAAAAGTGAGGAAGACCAGGCCAAGGCCCTGAATGCCCCTACCAAAACGGTTACGGTAAGGTCCTTTTATATGGATGACACGGAGATCACCAACAGTGAGTACCGCCAATTTGTGGAGTGGGTAAAGGACTCCATTGTGCGCACCCGTCTGGCCATATTGGCCGATGAGCTGGGCATTGGCCCCGAGGAGGGCGGCATTGGGGAGTACGCTTTTATGGATGCGGACACCACAAGATCTTCGGTTTATGACAAGTATATGCTGGACAACTACTCCGGCATGGGGGAAACCGGTTACGAGGGCAGGGCCCTGAACAAGAGCGAGGACCTGATCTGGGACACTTCGGAGTATCCCGATGAGTATTACACAGAGATCATGGACTCCCTTTACATTCCAGAGGAAGAATCTTATAACGGGCAACGCAGTATAGACGTGACCAAATTGAAGTACAAGTACACTTGGATGGACATCCAAGCTGCGGCCCGTGCGGCCAAGAAGGGCAAGGGGAGCCGAAAGGACTTTATCCGTACCGAGGAATTGGAGATCTATCCGGACACCACGGTCTGGATCAAGGATTTTGAGTACTCCTACAACGAGCCCATGCACAACGATTATTTTTGGCATGATGCCTACAGCGATTATCCCGTGGTAGGGGTGTCCTGGGAGCAGGCCAAGGCTTTTTGCCATTGGAGGACCAAGTTCAAGAACGATGACCAAAAGAGCCGCGGCAAGCAGTTTGTGAACCAGTTCAGGCTTCCCACGGAAGCGGAATGGGAGTATGCGGCCAGAGGGGGCATTGAAGGGGGCACCTACCCCTGGGGCGGTCCCTACGTGATCAGTGACACCGGTTGCTTTATGGCCAACTTTAAACCACAGCGAGGGGATTATGCAGCAGATGCGGCCCTCTACACCGTGGAGGCCAAGTCTTACGAACCCAACGATTTTAACCTATACAATATGGCGGGGAACGTGGCGGAATGGACCAATAGCAGCTACGATCCAAGTGCGTATGAATATGTATCCACCATGAACCCCAACGGCGGCGACCAAAGCAATACCAGAAAGGTGATCCGCGGTGGTTCTTGGAAAGATGTGGCCTACTTCCTACAAGTGAGCACCAGGGATTATGAGTATGCAGATTCTGCCCGTAGTTACATTGGCTTCAGAACCGTACAGGATTATATGGGCGAGGAAGATACCACCCAATAAACGTTAAGAAACCTCATAAAATTTTTATAATAAACCAAATAGTAGCATTTTTAAACCAAATCTTAATTTTAACCTTAAATTTTAGTAAATCATGGCACAGTCAAAATCAACAAAGAAATTATTCAACATGGCCTACGGCCTGGGAGCGTCCGTAGTGATCATTGGTGCATTGTTCAAAATCCTGCACTGGGAAATTGGCCCCCTTAACGGAGGTGTCCTCCTTGCGATCGGTCTGATCACGGAAGCCCTCATTTTTGCCATCAGTGCATTTGAGCCCGTGGAAGACGAGCTGGATTGGTCACTGGTGTACCCAGAGTTGGCCAATGGTGAGGCCCAACCAAGGGAACAGAAGGCCAACCAATTGGCAGAGGTACAGGAGGCAGAGACCTCATTGTCCAAAAAATTGGACGACCTTTTGAAAGAGGCCGGCGTGGATGCCAACCTTATGGAGAGCCTTGGTACCAGCATCAAGAATTTTGAAGGTGCCGCCAAGGGCATTGCCCCAACCGTTGACGCAATGGAATCCACCAAGAAATATTCTGAGGAAATGGTACAGGCCGCTGCCCAGATGGAGTCTTTGAACAGCCTTTACAAGGTACAGTTGGAGAGCGCCAGCAGGCAGGCCACAGTGAACGAGGAAGTGGTACAGAACGCCAGTGCCCTAAAGGACCAGATGGCCTCCTTGAGCACCAACCTTTCTTCCCTAAATGGCGTTTATGGCGGCATGTTGACCGCAATGAACAGGAACTAATTGGATTTTATACAACCCCAAATCATTTATTCATTAAAATCTAATTAAGAAACCATGGCAGGAGGAAAAGAAACACCACGTCAGAAGATGATCAATCTCATGTATTTGATCTTCATCGCAATGCTTGCTCTCAACATGAGCAAAGAGGTATTGGCGGCATTCGGCATCATGAACGAGAAGCTGGAAGTCTCCAATGAAAAGACCACCGCTAGCAACAACGCCTTTTTGGAAAGCCTTGGCACCAAGGCCTCTGAAAATGCCGCGAAGTACGAAAAGATCTACAAGGATGCACAGACCATAAAGACCCTTTCGCAGGAGTATTATGATTATCTGGAAGGTCTAAAACAAGGTATGATGGAGGGGATAGAAGACCCCAAGGACTATACCCGTATGGACAACTCAAGCTTTTTGGACCAAGCGTTCTTTCAAGGCGAAAATTTGTCTGAAGGTGGCCAGGAGTTTATAGATCGCCTAACGGGCTACAGGGACCAAGTGTCCCAGATCGTGCCCAAGGATTTGAAATCTTCCGTGATCGACCGTTTTGAAACGGGAGATGAGAACGGAAAGGTGGAAAAGCGTGACGGTACCAAGCAAGAATGGATCAAGTACCACTATGAGGGGTATCCCCTGGTGGCCTCCTTGGCCAAGCTAACCGCCTTGCAGGCAGACATCAAGACCACCGAAGAAGCGGCCTTGAAGTCCATGTTGGCGGGAGAACTGTCCGATCAAGTGTCCCTTAAGAACTTTGCCACGTCCCTGTTGGCCAGCAAATCTGCCTACTACTCCGGAGAGGCGTATGACGGTAAGATCATCATCAGTAAGACCGATGCCACCGCTACCCCGGTGCGCGCCGAGCTTACCTTGGATGGAAGAAAGCTTACAGAGGGCAAAGACTACAAATTGGAGGCCGGCGGGGTCAAGATGCTCATAGGAGCAGGTGCCCCGGGAGACCACGAGGTGGCCGGAACCCTGTTTTTCCAACAGGACGGTGAGGAAATAGAAGTACCGGTGAAGAACAGCTTTGCCACCATTTCCAAGCCAAACGCAGCCTTGATCGCCGCAGACAAGATGAATGTGGTCTATCGCGGTGTGGCCAACCCCATGAGCATTTCCATACCGGGGATACCCAATAACAAGGTACGTGCCAATGCCCCCGGGCTCTCTGCGGTGAGCGGAAGCAAGTATGTCATGAACCCCGGAAAGGGACGTTCCGTTACCATTATCGCCTCTGGAACCCTTCCCGATGGCCAAACGGTATCTTCCAAATCCGAATTTAGGATCAAGGACATTCCAAGGCCGGAAGGTTCCTTGAGCAAGCAAACAGGTACCCTGTCCTTGCCCAAGCGAAACATTGAGATCGGTACCATTGGTGCCTCCTTGCCCGACTTTGATTTTGACCTGAACCTTGCCGTGAGCGGCTTTAAGTTCAAGGTGCCCGGACAGCCTACCATTAAGGTAAACGGCAACAAGTTGGATAGTAGGGCCAAATCTGCCCTGCAACGCGCCAAGCGTGGGGATGCGGTTCAGATCTTTGATATCGAAGCCTATATTACCAACAACAAATCGTACAGATTGAAAAAAGTCTCCCCAATAGTGATTGAGGTGGCAAATTAATAGAGCAAGTAAACCATACCGGGCGTTTTAACAAGCGTCCGGTTACTTTAAACAGATTACAGATGAATTGGAAAAATGTTTTGTTCATTGGAGCCGTAAGCTTATTGCCCGCGTCCATGATGGCGCAGGCCAATATCCTGAATGCCAAAAAGCCCGAGGAGATCGGGGTGCGCACCGAGGCCCAAAAGGCCGTGGACAATGATGCTCCCCTGGAGTACGCTTACGTGGACGATCGCGACATTCTCTGGTCCAAGACCCTATGGGAAACCATAGACCTGGACGAACGCGTTAACTTTCCGCTCTACTACCCCACGGATACCATGGGCATTGGTAAGGACAGACGCTCCCTGTACCACGTTTTGGTGAAAAGCATCAAAAATGGTGATCTGGAAGTCTATACCGATTCCTATTTTACGGAGAAAAGGAAGTTCAGTGACCTGAGCGCCTCCCTCCAGTCCGTGGATACCCTGGAGTTTGGTATTGAGCAGTTGAACGCCGGTGAACAGCTCTCAGAGGAGTTTGTGACCAGGCGTGAGATTGATGCCTCGCTCATTGAGGAGTACCGCATAAAGGGCATGTGGTATTTTGATAAGCGCATGGGCGAACTAAAGTACCGTTTGTTGGGCATTGCCCCGGTAGCTCCAGATGTTAACTTTTTGGATGATGAGAATCCGGACAAAGTAGAGCTCTTCTGGGTCTGGTACCCAGATGCCCGTGGCATTTTGCACGAGGCCAAGGTCTTTAACCAACAGAATTCCGCACAGCCCATTTCCTTTGACATGCTGCTGAACGCCAGACGCTTCAACGCGGTCATTTACAAGGAAGACAATGTGTACGGAGACCGTGAGGTAAAGGACTATATTGCAGACAATGCCTTGTTCCAGCTCTTGGAGGCCAAAAGAATCAAGGAGGCCATACGGGACAGGGAGCAGGATATGTGGGCCTATTGAGCCCATGCTTTCCAATTCATAAGAACTTAAAGTCCCGGCCCAAGGCCGGGACTTTTTTGTTTTGCACGGACCGGGCAAGGGAAATGCCCTGTGTCCCTCCCTGGATCCCTATCCATTTCGTTTGGGGCCGTAGCCGGGATTTGAATACCTTTGTGGTATGTTGGACTATATGGTGGTGGGCCTGGGCTTGGCCGGAGTGCCCTTTTGCGAACGGCTGCGCGCGCGGCAAAAGACCTTTTTGGTCTTTGATGATGACTCCCAATGTGCCTCCAAAGTGGCCGGGGGGCTCATTAACCCCGTGATCTTAAAACGGTTCAACCTGGCGTGGAGGGCCCAGGAGCACCTGCCCCTTGCCTTGGAGTTTTACCGATCGTTGGAAACTGCCCTGGGCCAA
This sequence comes from Maribacter aquimarinus, assembly GCF_047345505.1. NCBI lineage: Bacteria > Pseudomonadati > Bacteroidota > Flavobacteriia > Flavobacteriales > Flavobacteriaceae > Maribacter > Maribacter aquimarinus. The sequence goes on from NZ_JBLFEO010000027.1 coordinate 20,871, forward strand.
CCGCTCTTGGAGCCCCAGACCATTTTGCGCCGCTTTGTTTCGGTGGACGAACAGAACCGCTGGTTCGAGGCCACGGAAAAACCCAGTGTAAGACCTTACCTGTGCGACACCGTGGTGCCCAATGCCAACCCGTACATCAAAGCACCTTTGGGCTTTGGCAAGGTCCTTGGCGCCCACCGTCTGGACACGCAAGGCATGTTGGCCGCGTATTCCGATCTGCTGCGGAAGATGGGGTGCCTAAAGCGGGAGCACTTTGATCATGCACAGGTGGGCATCCATCAACATCATCTTTCCTATAAGGGTGTCCAAGCGCGTCATCTGGTGTTCGCGGATGGCTTTGGACTAAAGGGCAATCCCTTTTTTAAGTATTTGCCCATGCAAGGTTCAAAAGGGGAATACTTGATCATTTCCTCGGAAGCATTGGGAGAACGCAGCGCCATAAAATCGGCCATCTTTATTTTGCCCTTGGGCAATCACCGCTATAAGGTGGGGGCCAATTATAACCGTACGGACAAGACCAATGTACCCACGGGCCCCGGCAGGGAAAAACTGTTGTCACAGCTGCAAGAGGTGATCAACTGTTCTTTTTCCGTGGTTAACCACGTGGCCGGTGTGCGCCCCACCGTTGCAGACCGTAGGCCTTTGGTGGGCAGGCACCCGGTGCACGAACGGGTCTGGACGCTCAATGGCTTTGGCTCGCACGGCCTAACCACGGCCCCTTGGGCGGCGCAGCGGTTGTACGGGCACATTGAGAAGGGCAGTCCCTTGAGTCCGGAAGTGGACGTGAAGAGGTATGCCAATTCCTACCCGGAAACGGAGCCCTAAACAGCAAAGGGCCCAGGGCCATGGGTTGGATGTCTTTCCAACAATTGGCTCAAGCCCCTTGTTGGGCCGCACTGGGGTCATAGTTAATGAAGAAATTGATCCAAATGTTGCGCGCCAGCCGCATGATCAGCGGCATAAAAAGAATCAGGGTCATGACAATGGCAATGAAGGCGGTGATCATCCCGGATCCAAAAAAAACGAAGCTGATGATAAAGGCGGCCACTGAAAAGGCCACACCCAATCCATAACTTACGTACATGGCACCATAAAAGAAAGAGGGTTCCATCTTGTATTTGGTGTTACAGATGGAGCAGCGCTCATGCATCTTGTAAACAGCCCCCAAATAGTAGGGGTTGGGGTTCGCGTACATGCTTTCCCCATGGCATTTGGGGCAAGTTCCTGTTAAAACACTGTAGAGTTTGTTTCCTTTTTTTAACATTTGCACATCTTTGTGTAAAGTTAGCAAATATATCAGGCATTCGGTGCCATTGAAACTTTAATGTTGTCACTGCGGCAGGCAACAAAACCCTTTTGAAAAGCAGTAAATTACAGGTATGCTAAACATTCATAACCTTTCCGTTTCCTTTGGGGGCGAGTATCTGTTCCATGAGATCTCCTTTAGGCTCAATGCGGGCAACCGGGTAGGGCTTGTGGGCAAGAACGGGGCGGGAAAGTCCACCTTGCTGAAACTCTTGGCCAAGGACATGCCGGTGGATTCCGGAACCATTGCCATGGAAAAGGAGATCAAGATCGGCTTCTTAAGACAGGACATAGATTTTGAGATGGGCCGCACGGTGTTGGAGGAGAGCTACCAGGCCTTTGGGGCGCTCAAGAAATTGGAGTCCCGCTTGGAGCACATCAATCAACAATTGGCAGAACGCACGGACTATGAGAGCGAAGGGTACAACCAACTTATGGTGGACCTCAGTGACGTAACCCACCAATATGAAATTCTAGGGGGCTACAACTATCAGGGCGAGACGGAAAAGATCCTCTTGGGGCTGGGCTTCACCAGAAAGGATTTCAACAAGCGCACCGAGACCTTTTCCGGTGGATGGCGCATGCGCATAGAGTTGGCCAAACTATTGTTACAGAACAATGATGTGCTGCTCCTGGACGAGCCCACCAACCATTTGGACATAGAGTCCATCCTTTGGTTTGAACAATTTTTGAACAATTATACCGGCGCGGTGGTCATTGTTTCCCATGACAAGATGTTCTTGGACAACGTTACCAACCGCACCATAGAGATCTCCCTGGGGCGCATTTACGACTACAACAAGCCCTACAGCCAATATTTGGTGCTACGGCACGAGATAAAACAACAACAGCTGAACGCACAGAAGAACCAAGAGCGGGAGATCCAGCAGGCAGAGCGCCTCATTGAAAAGTTCAGGGCCAAATCCACCAAGGCCTCCATGGCACAATCCCTCATTAAAAAGTTGGACCGAATGGACCGCATTGAGGTGGATGAGGACGATACCAGTGTCATGAGCCTTCGCTTTCCCGTCTCGGTCACGCCGGGCAAGGTGGTGGTGGCCATGGAAGGGCTTACCAAACGTTACGGAGATCATTTGGTATTGGAGCACATAGACCTGCTCATTGAGCGAGACAGCAAGACGGCCTTTGTGGGGCAAAACGGGCAGGGAAAGTCCACCTTGGCCAAGATCATCATCGGGGAATTGGCGCACGAGGGCGAACTGAAACTGGGGCACAACGTGCAGATCGGGTATTTTGCCCAAAACCAGGCCGAATATTTGGATGGCAACAAGACCATTTTGGACACGATGATCGATGCCGCGAACGAAAAGAACCGCAGCAAGGTGCGCGATATTTTGGGCTCTTTCCTCTTTCGTGGAGACGAGGTGGAAAAGTACGTAAAGGTCCTTTCCGGTGGGGAACGCAACCGTTTGGCCTTGGCCAAGATGTTGTTGCAGCCCTTTAATGTGCTGGTCATGGACGAGCCCACCAACCATTTGGACATCAAATCCAAGAACGTGCTCAAAGAGGCCTTGAAGAATTTTGAGGGCACCTTGATCGTGGTGTCCCACGATCGCGACTTTTTGGAAGGCCTTACCAATAAGGTCTATGAATTCAAGGACAGGAAAATAAAGGAATACCTGGGAGACATCTCCTACTACTTGGAAGAGCGCAAGGCGGCAGATTTTAGGGCCATTGAGAAAAAACAGGACACCAGGGCAAAGGAGAAGAAGACCTCCACCGGGGGCAGTTTCAAAGAACAGAAGAAACTAAAGAGCCTCAAGAACAAATTGAGTTCAGTGGAGAGCAAGATTGCCCAATTGGAAAAGGAGATCAAAAAAATGGACCACGAATTGTTGGTGGACTATGATGCCACCATTGCCCAGCCCAATTTCTTTGACGGCTACCACGGCAAGAAGAAGTCTTTGGAAGCCTTGATGTCCTCCTGGGCAGAGCTTACCGAGACCTTGGAGGTCCTAGAGGCCAAATAGCGCCCCACGGGACGGAAAACCCCGGCCATCCCACTTCGTCACATTGAAACGACCTTTCGCAACGGTTTAGGGGCTTTTCACAACATTCCGAGGCTGTTTGCCGATTATTTAGTGCGGTTTAGCGTTGTAATACTAAATTTGTAAGATAATTCTTATAATTATTGTTTTCTTAACCCTATAATCGTATGAAATGAGCCATGGCATTGCGGGATACCAACCGAAATGTTGATTGGCGAATTACACCCGCCTGAAACGGAACGGGCAGGTCTTACCTTAAAAAAACAAATAAATATCAACAGATGAAAAAAATTGTTCTCCTTCTTTGTTCGGTTGCGTTTTTTGTTCAGCCCCTACAGGCCAAACAAGTATCCAAAAAGGAAAAACGGGCACTGGTGAGCCTATACGAGAGCACCAATGGACGCCATTGGGTTCGCAAGTGGGATGTAAGGGCACCGGTGTCGCAATGGCATGGTGTTACGGTGAAAGAGGGCAAGGTGGTGGCACTGGACCTTTTTAACAACAATCTTATGGGGCCCATCCCGGAGCAATTGGCAGACCTGGAACATTTGGAAGTGCTGAACCTGGCCTTCAATGCCCTTACGGGAGAAATACCGGATGCCCTGGCGCATTTGGCCCAGCTACAGGTGCTGAAGTTGGAGATGAACCGGCTTATGGGTCCTTTGCCACAAGAACTGGGAAGCTTAAACCGGCTCAAGGAGCTTTCGGCCTTCAACAATTTTTTATCGGGCACCTTGCCCGAGGCCCTCGGCAATTTAAAGGAGTTAAGGATTTTGAACCTTTCCAGCAATGCTTTTGAAGGTGGCATACCGCCCTCCCTGGGCAACTTGGCCAAATTGGAGGTCCTGGGCCTCTTCCAGAACGCCCTCCAAGGATCCCTGCCCGCCACCATGGGGCAGCTAAAGGGGTTAAGGGAACTGGTATTGGCCAACAACGAGCTCAACGGGGATATTCCCGCAGAGTTTGGGCAGCTGGCCAGTCTGGAGATCTTGCAGATACAGAACAATAAATTCAATTCCTTCAAGAACCTGGAACTTCTGCAAAACAGGGATTACCTGGTGTTCGACTATGATAGGGAAGATGCAAAGAATAAGTTCAAGGACATAAAATTGGACAAGACCCGTATGGCAGATACCAAGTTCGAGGATGATATTGAGGAGTGATGTGGTTTATACTTTTTGGTTAGTTTGGTGAAAAGGGGAGCGCTTTGTGCGCTCCTTTTTGTTTTTATGGGTCAAGGTATCATAAAAGGGCAATTTTTTCGTTATTGATAAGTGCAAAAGACGCCCCAAGTCTTGGCAACAATAGTTAACCTAGCCCATTCGTTATGGCCCACAACAATGAACACCCCCTGTTTCCCTTTTTTCTTCTGGCACTTGTTTTCTTTGTGCTCACCGCGCCCATCGCAGCACAACAGGTACCCTTGGCCGAAAAAGAGGCCCTCAAGAACTTTTATCAGGAAACTGCAGGCGGGTCCTGGACCCATAACTGGGACTTGCAGGCCAATGTTGCCTCTTGGCATGGGGTAACGGTGAAGAATGGCCATGTGACCCAATTGGTGCTCCACAATAACGGACTAAAGGGCAAGCTTTCGGAGCATTTGGCCCAACTGGGGCACTTGGAGGTGCTTAACCTGGCCTTTAACGAACTTCACGGGACCATTCCAAAAGACCTCTTTCAGCTGCCCCGTCTCAGGGTGGTGCAACTGGAAATGAACAAGCTCAAGGGCACCTTGCCCAATGACTTTTCACAGTGCAACAGCTTGCGGAAACTCGTGCTCTTCAACAATAAACTGGAAGGGGGCATACCCAACGGAATTGGCGATGCCACCCAACTTCGCGTACTTAACCTATCCAGTAATTACCTCAGTGGATCCCTGCCCCAGGGCCTTGCCAAATTGAAGCACTTGGAACAGTTGGAAGTTTTTGGAAACAAGTTCTCCGGGCAAATAGAGGTAGATTTTTCCCAATTGGAAAATCTTAGGGAAGTGATCATCTCCCACAACGGTTTTGAGGGGGCGCTCCCAGACGGTTTGTTGACCTTGGAAAAGTTACAATTGGTGCACGTACAGGGAAACAATTTTTCTTCCCTGGGAACTTGGGCCATGAGCCCTTCGGCAGGTATCGCTGTTTTTGAGAGTGATGATACCCTGCTCAATTTTCAGCTGAATGAGTTGCGGCAGGGCCGAACAAGAATGGCCACCAACAGCTTTGAGGAAGATAAAAACTAAGTCCACTCACCACTTTCGTTTCTTTTCTTCATCGGTTCCCTTTCTTTTTTAGGGTGCTGTGCCGTGCTGCATGGGCAGGGCCGCGTGGCCTTGGAACTGCACCGCACCGGCGTATGGTGGCCTTTTTTCCATTGCCCTGTGCCCCGGTTCCCAATACGATGCCGGCACGGTACATTGCCCAAAGGCTTCGGGTCAGGAAGGGCTGTCCCCAAAGATGCCGATTAAGCCTCCCCTTGCCGTTTTTTTTCGCCCTGGCAGCAGCAATCCGTCTCTGTGGGCCGGTGCCCGTGGCATACCCTTGGGGAACAGGGCATTGATGTGCAGCGCGTAACATGTTTTCAGGGAATAGCAATGTCTAGGGCAAGGGAGCGGGTTGGAGTGCCAAGCATCCAACCGGGTCAATTTATGAAACTTTTAACATTGGTTGCATATGCAACCAATTTGGTTTTGGTTAGTTTCGCGCCTTCATATGGAGCACTTTAAATCAGATTTTGATTCCTCTTTGGGCCCTTGCCTGGGGCGCACCATAAAAATCGCGGACCAATATGTCCAAGAGGTTTTTGATGCGCATGAGATGGACATTACCAAAGAGCAGATGATTGTTTTAAAGCAGCTTTCCCGGCAAGATGGCATGACCCAGGGCGAACTGGCCGCCCTTATCTTGCGCGACAAATCTTCACTGGCCAGGCTGCTGTCCAAGATGGAGAACAAGGATTATGTGAAGCGGCGCAAGGGCCGTGCGGACAAAAGGAACAAAAGGGTGTTCTTAACGCCCCGGGGGCGGCAGGTGCTGTTGGCCGCGATGCCGGTGCTTGCCAAGATCATGGCCACCATGGAAAAGGGCATTGGGGCAGAACAGAAGGCCCACCTGATCAGTACCTTGGAGAAAATACAGGATAATTTTGCACAAGCGCACAAGAATGCACAACCAATGGAATAAGGGATGAGAAAAGTATTGTTTACAATTTTGGGCTTTGCCTTGATCATTGCGGGCCTGTTTTTGGCCAAGCAGATCATTGACAGCAAAAAGACCTTTAAGCCCAGATCTGAAAAAGTGGTGAAAACCGTGTTCGCCGAAGTGGTGCAGAACCGTACCGTGCCCATAGTGGTGAAGGCCAATGGAAATCTGGAGGCCAAGCAGCGCGTGGAGCTTTTTGCCGAAGTCCAGGGCGTTTTTAAAAATGGCAGCAAGCTCTTCAAGGAAGGACAGTCTTACAGCAAGGGAGAGACCATTATAGACATAGACGCCTCGGAATACGCGGCCAGTGTACGCTCGGCGAAAAGCAACCTGTACAATGAGATCACCTCGATCATGCCGGATCTTAGGTTGGACTATCCGGAGATGTACCCCAAATGGGCCGCATACCTGGAAGGGTTTGATATGGCCAAGAGCACCCCGGCCCTACCGGAAATGAGCTCTGAGAAAGAACGGTTTTTTATCTCTGGCCGCGGTATCCTTACCAGTTACTACAACGTCAAGAATTTGGAACAGCGCCTGGTGAAATACCGCATACCCGCCCCCTTTACGGGGCTGCTCACCGAGGCCCTGGTCACCGAGGGCACCTTGGTGCGGTCTGGCCAAAAGCTGGGGGAATTCATTAGGCCCGGTGTCTATGAACTGGAGGTGTCCGTGAGTAAGACCTACTCGGATCTGTTAAAAGTGGGGGAGTCCGTGGCGTTGACGGATCTGAACGACAACAAGGCCTATCAGGGCAAAGTGACCCGTATCAATGGCCGGGTGGACCAGGCCACACAGACCATAAAGGCGTACATTGAGGTGGCCAACAGCAATTTGCGCGAAGGCATGTACCTGGAGGCCAATCTGGATGCCCGCAACGAGGAGAATGCCATAGAGGTGGATCGAAGTTTGCTCTTGGAAGATAACAAGATCTTTGTGGTGCGGGATTCCGTGCTGGACATGATCAATGTACGCCCCGTGTACTTTTCGGACAAGCGGGTAGTCTTGAAAGACGTCCCGGACGGGGTCACCATTATGGCCAAGCCCCTGATCGGGGCCTACACCGGAATGGCCGTGAAAGTATATGAAGCAGAAACCGACAAGCCCCAAGGATAATGCGCAAACTTATTGAATACTTTATCCGGTACCACGTTGCGGTGAACGTGATCATCATTGCCTTTGTCCTCTTTGGCATAGTGGGGGCCAAGTCCCTGAACTCCTCTTTCTTCCCCCTCACGGATACCAAGATCATCAATGTGGCCATTACCTATCCCGGGGCCTCCCCACAGGAGGTGGAAGAGGGCATTGTCCTTAAGATAGAGGACAACCTCAAGGGCCTTGAGGGGGTGGATCGGGTCACATCCACCTCCAGCGAGAATACGGGCACCATCAATGTGGAGATAGAAAAGGGACGGGACATAGACTTTATGCTCTTGGAGGTAAAGAACGCCGTGGACCGAGTGCCCACCTTTCCCACGGGAATTGAGCCCTTGATCGTCTCCAAACAGGAATCCGTAAGGCAGACCATCTCCTTTGCCATCAGTGGGGAAGACATCCCCTTGGCCACCTTGAAGAGCGTGGGCCGGCAAATTGAGAATGACCTCAGGGCCATTGACGGCATTTCACAGATAGAGATATCCGGATTTCCACAAGAGGAGATAGAGATCGCGGTGAACGAGAACAGCTTGCTGGCCTATGGCGTTACCTTTACCGAAGTGGCCCAGGCCGTGGGCAATGCCAATATCCTGGTCACCGGGGGAAACATCAAGACCGATGCCGAGGAATACCTGATCAGGGCCAACAACCGATCCTATTACGGGCAGGAACTTTCCAATTTGATCGTAAAGGCAGACGTCTCCGGGGGCACGGTGCGGCTCAAGGACGTGGCCGTGGTAAGGGACCGTTTTGCAGAAAACCCCAATGCCACCTACTTTAACGGCAACCTATCGGTGACCACCACCATCACCAGTACCAATACCGAGGACCTCATTGGATCTGCCGAAAACGTAAAGGAGTACATTGAGGACTTTAACCAAAAATACTCCAATGTTACCTTGGATGTGGTTTCCGATCTGAGCACCACCCTGGTGCAACGAACCCAGCTCCTTACGGAAAATGCCATTATGGGAATGATTTTGGTGCTCATTTTCCTGTCCCTTTTCCTGAACACCCGTTTGGCATTTTGGGTGGCATTCGGACTGCCGATCTCGTTTCTGGGCATGTTCATTTTTGCCGGCTTTTTCAGCGTTACCATCAACGTGCTGTCCCTCTTTGGGATGATCATTGTGATCGGTATCCTGGTGGACGATGGCATTGTCATCGCAGAGAACATCTACCAGCATTACGAAAAGGGAAAATCGCCCGTCAGGGCCGCGGTAGATGGTACCATGGAGGTGCTCCCGCCCATCATTTCGGCCATTACCACCACCATTTTGGCCTTTTCCATTTTCCTCTTTTTGGACAGTAGGATCGGGGAGTTCTTTGGCGAGGTGTCCGTGATCGTGATGCTCACCCTGGGCATTTCCCTCATTGAGGCACTGATCATCCTTCCGGCCCACCTGGCCCATTCCAAGGCCTTGCAGCCCCAAAGCGAGAAAACCAAGGAAGGCCTGTTTGCCAAGCTCAGGGGCATCAACGAATGGGGCGATCGTTTTATGGTCTGGAACCGGGACAAGCTCTATGCCCCCACCCTGAAATTCGCCATGCGCTACAAGGTGTTCACCTTTAGCATCTTTGCCCTGGCGCTGATCCTCACCGTGGGTTCCGTGGGCGGAGGCATCATCAGAACGGCCTTTTTCCCCAGAATTGCCAGCGATCGGGTGCAGGTACAGCTCCTGATGCCCAATGGCACCAATGAGCGCATTACCGATTCCATTATCTCCTTGATCGAGGAAAAGTCCCTGATCGTTAACGAGGAGCTCACGGAAAAATATCTATCGGGAACGGACAAGGTCCTCTTCGAGAATACCATTAGGCAACTGGGATCCGGGTCTTCCTCTGCCACCCTGACCATTAACTTATTGCCGGGAGAGGAGCGTCCGGATGCCATTGCTTCCAACCTGATCACCTCCAGACTGGAAGAATTGGTGGGCCCCGTGGTGGGCGTGGAAAGTCTGATCTACGGCTCCGGGGGCAACTTTGGCGGATCCCCCGTCTCCGTGTCGCTCTTGGGCAATAACATCGGTGAGCTCAAGGCGGCCAAAAAGGAATTGAAGGAGATCCTGCAGGACAATTCCAGGTTAAAGGATATTGCGGACAATGATCCCGCGGGCATCAAGGAAATACGGCTTACCCTCAAGGACAAGGCCTATTTGTTGGGGCTGGACCTGAGGACCGTGATGAACCAGGTACGGGCGGGCTTCTTTGGGGTGCAGGCCCAACGCTTTCAGCGCTCCCAGGACGAGATACGGGTGTGGGTGCGCTATGATCGGGAGAACCGTTCCTCCATTTCCAGTTTGGATGACATGCGCATTGTTACCCCCACCGGGGATCGGGTGCCCCTAAAGGAGATAGCCGACTACACCATAGCCCGGGGAGACGTGGCCATAAACCGACTGGAAGGCCGTCGCGAGATCCAGATCTCCGCAGACCTAAGGGACGTAAAGGACAGCCCTACCGATATCATGGCAGAAATACAGAACGTGATCATGCCGGAGATACAGTCCAAATACCCCACCGTGAGCGCCTCCTATGAAGGTCAGAACAGGGAATTGGCCAAGCTCACCGGTTCCTTGAAAGTGGTGGGCCTATCGGTACTGCTGCTCATATACATTGTCATTGCCTTTACCTTCAGGAGCTTTAGCCAGCCCTTGATGCTGCTCCTGCTGGTTCCCTTTAGTTTCATTGCCATTGCCTGGGGCCATTGGATACATGATTTCCCCATCAATGTACTGTCGCTCTTGGGAATCATTGCCCTAATAGGGATCATGGTGAACGATGGCCTGGTGCTCATAGGCAGGTTCAATACCAACCTCAAGGAAGGAATGACCTTCGATGCGGCCCTTTTGGAAGCGGGAAAATCGCGTTTCCGTGCCATATTCCTTACCTCCATAACCACCATAGCGGGCCTTGCACCCTTGTTGTTGGAGACCAGCAGACAGGCCCAATTCTTGAAGCCCATGGCCATCTCCATATCCTATGGCATTGGCATTGCCACGGTGCTTACCCTGTTAATGCTGCCCTTGTTCCTTTCTTTTAGCAACTACCTGAAAATGAACAACCTGTTCCTGGCAAAAGGCCTTAAGGTGCAAAAAGAGTCCGTGGAGCGCGCCATTAAGGAGCAAAATGAAAAAGAACACCTGGAGGGCCTGTTGCAACAGGGCACTGTGGGCAATGGGCAATGGAACGGCCGATCCAACGGAACGGTCCGCAATATTGAAACCGAACAAAAACAATACAATGAGTAGAGTGTTGCTGTTCCCCCTTACGGTACTTATGTGCGGCACGGGCCTGTGGGCCCAAGACAGGCTGTTGTCCAAAAGCGAAGCCTTTGCCCTGGCCCTGGAAAACAATTTTGGCATCCAGGTGGCCAAGAACGATGTGCTCATTGCAGAGAACAACAGCTCCCTGCTAAACAGTGGCTTTTTGCCCAACCTTACCGGAAACGCCGGGGCCAACTACCAACGGGACGACAGTACCTTTGAGTTTCCCGGCCAGTTTGCGCGTGACCCCGATACCGGAGGCCCGTTGTTGGACGATGACGGCAACCCCGTTCCAAGACCCAACACCAGCCTGTACAAGGCAGAGGCACAACGCTACAATGCCGCCCTTACGGCCAACTACACCCTTTTTGATGGCCTGGGCAGATGGTACAACTACAAGCGTCTGAAAGAGCAGTACCAGCTCACCAGTCTGCAGGCAAGGGAAACCATAGAGAACACCATGATACAGATGTTCAGTGTCTATTTTGAGATTGCCAGGCTCACCGAGAACAAAAAGGTGCAGCAACAGGCACTGGAAATTTCCAAGAGACGGATAACCCGATCGGAATACGCCTTTGAGTACGGGCAAAATACCAAATTGGATATTTTAAACGCCCAAGTGGATGTGACCAATGACAGTATTAACCTGCTCAACACCGAACAACAATTGGCCAATGCCAAACGCGATCTTAACGTGGTGTTGGCCCAGAACCTGAATGAGCGCTTTGCCGTGGATACCCTGATCAGCTTTATCCCAAAACTGTTGTTGGAAGATTATGTGGACCAGGCCACCCTGAACAATGTGGCCATCATGCAGACCGAAAGGAACCTGGCCATCAATGCCTATGACATCAAAGTGAGCCGTTCCGGGTACCTGCCCGTTCTGGACCTCAATGGGTTTTATGGGTGGAACTTGAACCAGAACGCACCATCTGCCTTCTTTCCCGGGGTAAACGTGAACAACGACCGTAACTTTGGCCTGGGGGCCCGTCTTACCTGGAACCTTTTTGACGGTGGCGGAACCGCCGTACGGGTAAAAAACGCCAAAATTGCCAAGAAAAACCAAGAACTGCTCAAAAAACAAGTGACCTTGGAAGTGAACCGGGACATAGAAAATGCCCTGGCCATTTATGAGAACAGACTCAAGATCTTTAGGATACAGGAACAGAACGTGCTCACCAACCAAAACAATTTTGAGCGTTCCCGGGAGCAGTTTCAGCTGGGCCGGATCACCTCCATAGAGTTCAGGCAGGCACAGATCAATTTGTTGAACGCGCAGACCAACAAGAACCTGGCCAAGTACGATGCCAAGCTGGCAGAACTGCAATTGCTCCAATTAACGGGGCAGTTATTGAACGTGGCACTGTAGGCAAGGGCCCCAAGGCTAAATTAAAGAGAATGTACAGCGAAAAGACAGACAAGGAACTGCTGGAGATCATGGGCCATTACCACACCCTGACCTTTGAGGCCATGACCCGCCTTCACGGCGAAATGGAACAGCGGAAGATGGTGGTGGACAAAACGCCCTTGACCGCCGCCATCACCGAAAGGAAGCAGCGTATTGAAAATTTGGAACTGCTCCCGGCCATGGGCTTTTTCGCAACGGAGGATGCGGCCGGTGCCCTGGTGGTTAAGCGCACCTTGAAAGCCCAAGTTTGGGATGTCCTGGCCGTATTGGTGGGCCTGGTGGTCTTTTTGGCAGGGGTGTACGGCTGTGCCTCGCTCTTCTCCATGTTCGCCAATGGCGATGAGGTCAACGTTTTCTCCCTGGCCGTGAACCTGGGCATGGCCAGTCTGGTGTATTTGGGCTTTACCATGCTTCAGGGGCTAAAGCGGTTGGTGGACTTTATGGGCTTTAAGATGGTGGCCCAGGCGGGGACCGTAAGCCTGAGCAAACGCTTCGACATGAAATTGGAAAATGTTGCCAAGCCCAGTGAGGCCGTGGGATTGGAGTACCAAGAGGAAACCGTGGCCCTGTACTTGGGAGACCTCCCCGTTTTTAGCGCCAATGCCGGGAACACCCTACAAAAGCTGACCATGGAGGCCTTGGCCGCAAGGTTGCACAAAAGCTGAACCCCATGTACGAGCATTTTTTTCAATGTCCCTATTGCTGGGAAGAAATTTCCATGCTGCTGGATCCTTCCGTGCACCGCCAAACCTACATAGAGGACTGTGAGGTGTGCTGCAATCCCATAGAGCTCTCTCCCGAGTTCATTGACGGTGGGCTCCAGGCCTTCCAGGCCAACGATATTGCCCAATGACCGCTGCCCCTCCCCAGATGGGTCAAGGCCTTGGCATGGCCACTGGCGAGATGCTTTAGGGTGCGCCCCCTTCTTGTTCTGGGCTGGCTTTATCCACCACCAACTCATCCAAAGCTTTTTTTCCGTTCTTTCTGCTTAAGCATCGATAACCGGGAAAAATGGTTTGATTTCCTGGCGCGCCTTGCCCATTGTTTCCGGTACAACTGGAAAAGTGGGCCTATGGCACCGATCACTGAAAAAAATGGGACATAGCCCAGTATTTATTTGATTTATTGGTAACTTTCGCAACTTGTGTTGGGTCACTGCAACAAAGCCCTGGGCATTGTAAATTGTGGTGGTGAACGGGAAAAAGACCAGCGTATGTACTACTTAGGGATCGATGTGGGAAGTTCCTCCGTTAAACTGGCCTTGGTGTCCATGGACACCGGGGCCCAAAAAGCGGTGGTGCAGCAGCCCAAGGAAGAAATGGGGATGCACGCCGCCCAAAAGGGTTGGGCAGAACAGGAACCTTTGGAATGGTGGGAATGTGTCCGCAAGGGAATTGCCGAGCTCATTTCTCAAGAGGACGTGGACCCGGCCATGATAAAGGGCATAGGCATTGCCTACCAGATGCACGGCCTGGTCGTTGTGGATGCATCGGGCACGCCCTTGCGCCCCTCCATTATTTGGTGCGATAGCCGGGCCGTGGAGATAGGAAATGCCGCCCAGAAAGCCATCGGTGCCGCCCGTTGCGATGCGTCCCTCCTAAATGCCCCGGGAAATTTTACGGCTTCAAAATTAAAATGGGTCCAGCAAAACGAGCCGGACCTATACCAAAAGATCCATAAGTTCATGCTACCGGGCGATTTTATTGCCCATCAGCTCAGCGATGAGATGAACACCACCGTTTCCGGTCTGTCCGAAGGGGTGTTCTGGGACTTTAAAAAGGAACGGATATCCGAAGACATCCTAAACGAATACGGCTTTTCCGAAGATTTGTTTCCAGAAGTGGTGCCCACCTTTTCCCAGCAGTGCAAAGTGTCGGAAAAAGGGGCCGCTGCAACGGGCCTGGCGGTGGGCACGCCCATTCTTTACCGGGCAGGCGATCAGCCCAACAACGCCCTCTCGCTCAACGTTTTTGAGCCGGGTGAGGTGGCCTCCACCGGTGGCACCTCCGGTGTGATCTATGCCGTGACCAACACGCTCTCCGTCAAGGAGAGTTCCCGCGTCAATAATTTTGCCCACGTGAACCACGGAAAAAAAGACGCCCCGCGCATTGGCAAGCTCATGTGCGTTAACGGTGCCGGCATATTGTACCGATGGCTGCTGAACAATCTGGATGTGGCCTCTTACCAGGAAATGAACCAACTGGCCGGTTCCGTGCCCATAGGCGCAGCGGGCCTTACCGTGATCCCTTTTGGCAACGGAGCGGAGCGGATGCTGCTCAACCGGGACGTGGGCACCCGCATGGTGCACCTGGACCTGAACCGGCACACCAAGGCACACTTGTGCAGGGCCGCCCTGGAAGGCATTGCCTTTTCCTTTGTGTACGGGATGGAGATCATGAAGTCGGACGGCATCATGCCCAAGGTGATCCGCGCCGGTAATGACAACCTTTACCGCTCAGAGATTTTCTCCCATACGGTGGCCACCCTGCTCCAGGAGCCCATTGAAATATATGACACCACCGGCGCCGTTGGGGCGGCCAGGGCCTGTGCCATAACCCAGAAGGGCTTTGACGCTTTTGGGGCCTATTTGGAGAACGACCATATCATGACCCACCGGCCACAGGCCAACTTGGCAGAGTACAACAAGGCCTATTTAAGGTGGAAGCAAGAACTGAATTTAATCTTAAACAATTGATAGCAAATGGCACTTTTAGGAGACAAGGAATATTTTAAGGGAATTGGGGAGATCAAATTTGAGGGCAAGGAGTCAGACAACCCCCTAGCCTATAAGTTTTACGATCCGGAGCGCGTGGTGGCCGGCAAGACCATGCGCGATCATTTTAAATTTGCCGTGGCCTACTGGCACACCCTCTGTGGTACGGGCGGGGACCCCTTTGGCCCGGGCACCAAGGTGTTTCCGTGGTCCACGGCCAGCGACCCCGACCAAGCGGCCAGGGACAAGGCAGATGCCGCCTTTGAGTTCATTACCAAAATGGGGTTCGATTATTATTGTTTTCACGATTTTGACCTGGTCGATGAGGCCGATAGCCTTGCCGAATCCGAAAAGCGCATTGAGCGCATTGTGGCCTACCTTAAAGAGAAACAGGCTTCTTCTGGCGTGAAGTTGTTGTGGGGCACCAGCAATTGCTTTTCCAACCCGCGCTATATGAACGGGGCCGCCTCCAACCCCAATTTTGATGTCGTGGCCAGGGCGGGTGCCCAGGTAAAGATCGCCTTGGATGCCACCATGGCCCTGGAGGGTGAGAACTATGTTTTCTGGGGCGGTCGTGAAGGCTATATGTCCCTCTTGAACACCAATATGAAATTGGAGCAGGACAATATGGGCCGTTTCCTGAACATGGCCAAGGACTACGCCCGTGGGCAGGGCTTCCAGGGAACCTTCTTCATAGAGCCCAAGCCCATGGAGCCCACCAAGCACCAGTACGATTTTGATGCGGCCACCTCCATCAACTCCATTAGGGAATACGGCCTGCAGGACGACTTTAAACTGAACATTGAGGTGAACCACGCCACCTTGGCCCAGCACACCTTTCAGCATGAACTTCAGGTAGCGGCCAATGCGGGGATGTTGGGCAGTATTGACGCCAACCGGGGCGATTACCAAAATGGCTGGGACACCGATCAGTTCCCCAATAACATCCTGGAGACCACCGAGGCCATGCTCGTGTTCCTGAAATCTGGCGGCCTGCAAGGTGGCGGCATTAATTTTGACGCCAAGACCCGCAGAAACAGCACGGACCTGGAAGATATCTTCCACGCCCACATTGGGGGTGCGGACACCTTTGCCCGTGCCCTGTTGATCGCGGATGCGGTCCTGGAGCATTCGGCCTATGAAGGGCTGTTGCAACAACGTTACGCTTCCTTTGACAACGGAAAGGGTGCCCAGTTCAAAGCCGGGAAGTTGCGCCTTGTGGACCTTTACGAGCACGCGTCCAAAGCGGGCGAGCCGGCACAGATCAGCGGCAAGCAAGAACTGTTCGAGAATATTCTTAACCAGTACAGCTAGCCCCCTGGTCCGCTGAACTTTTTGGCTTGGGCCAGAAGTCCGGGGAACAACGCATGAACCCTAAAATCTGCATTGGGCCAAAACCCGCTGCAGATTTTTTTATCCTTTCTTTTTCCCTATCATCACATTGGCCACCAGCGCCCCAATGATCATGAAGATGCCCAAAAAGGACATCAATGTGTACACATCGCCAAACCAAAACACGCCAATGGATATGCTAAAGACCACCTCAATATATTTTAGGGGCGCCACCAGATTGGTCCTGCCGATCTGGAAGGCCTTGGTCATGAACAGTTGTCCAACAAAACCAAAGAGGCCCAGGGCCAGCAAGAGCCCCCACTCAGCGCCAACGGGGGTGGCCCAGTGAAAGAGGCTGGCCACAGCGCCCACCACGGTGCCCGTGAACATAAAGTAGTTTACAATGACCAACGGATGGTCCCCGCTGCCAATGCGCCGGATGATCACATAGACCAGACCGCTGAACACGGAGGCCGCTACCACAAGGGCCAGGCCGGTGGGGTCCATGCCCCGGTCAAAGCCGCGCAGCACCCATACTCCCGCAAAGGCAACCACGAACAAGGGCCATTGGGCCGCCCGCAATTTCTCGCCCAACAAAAGCACGGCAAAGAGGGTGGCGAAGATGGGGGCTATGTACCTCAGGGAGACCGCCGTGCCCACCGGCAGGTATTTTAGGGACATAAAAAAAAGGCTCATCGCCGTAAGGCCCACCACCGATCGCAAAAGCATCAGTTTTCTGTGGTTGCCCAGCACTGGGATGCCCTTGGCAAAAATATAGCCGGAAGCCAGAAGCAGCGAGCCGGCCGACCTAAAGAAAACCACCTGGAACGTGGGGAAATGGTGAAGCTGTTTTATCAGGGCGTTCATGATGCTGAAAGCCAAGGTGCTCAGCGTCATGTAGAGAACCGCTTTTTTCAAGGGACATGGTTTTTGCAAAGGTAGGGAACCCTTGCCGGGGAAGCTTACCAGAACATCGCGCTTTTGGGCGGGGTGCCGTCAGCGCTTTTTTTCAAGGCCCATTTCCCGTAAAACCATCATTCTCCCAGGGCATCGGGAGACTTGTCCCTGTGAAAAACGGTAAGGAGCAATAAAATACCGATAATGATCAGAAAGGCGATTTCCAGTTTGGAGAGCAGGTTGTTCATGCTCAGGGATTTGTTGGAGAGTTGGGTAAGTTGCCTCCCTTCGGATATCTGCACCTTGGAAAGATCGTCCAGGTTTTCGCTTATCCGCTGTAATTGCACTTTGATCATTCTCAAGGTTTTTGGATCTGCCTCTTGGGCGTAGGCGTCCTCCAAGGTTTTGAGCTCCCCGTAATTCTTCTTGAGATTGTCAAAATAGATGCTTTCCTTTCTGGTGAGTTCCGTGGCCTCAAAATTGGAAATGGCGGTGGCTATGTTGGTATGGGCCTCCGTATCCCTGGCGGTCCAAAGGGACTTTGCCATTAACATTTCCTGGTCGTGGAAAATATTGTTAAGGGTGTAAATGTATTCCTGGGCCATGACACGATCGTCAAAGACCGAGTTAATGGAATGTTCCACTGTGTTGAAATTCCTGTTGTTGAGCCGGTTGGAGGAGAGTACCAAAAAAAAGGCAATGCCCAATATAAAGGTGGCATGTATGCGCTGTCTTAACGTGAACTTTTTTGGCATGATGTTACTTTTTCATTTTTGGGGCAGGGTGCCTTTTTTGGTCAGGCCACCGTTCCTTGGTGCATGTGCCGCCCATTGAGGCGGCCCCATAGTTTTGTAAAATACAAAAAAATGGGATTTTTTGGGTCAAAAATTTTAATTATTGAGGTAGGTCATCGTGGTAAAACAATAATTATCGGTAAAACCTACATTCCACCGCAAGGGTCACGTAAAAAAAATCCGCCCGGTTTGTCTTTTTATCCCCTAGAGTAAAGCGGCCCTGGGATACCGGGCGGAAGTCATCGTTTTTACGAACCCACCAATTTCCCCGATGGCAAGGCCTTGGCCAAATTGGTCCTCAAAGAGGCCACAGTACCAAAGAACCTTGTCCCATCGGCTTTTTTTAAGGTCGCCGTTCTATGGACATCTTTCTTTTTTTCAATGGACGGAACCACTTCGACCGCGTCCGCTACCCGCCCGAAATTGGCAATTCCGCCAGTTTTTGGGATAAGGTTTGGCCTTGGGAAATGCATATGCCGGTAGCCGTGACCGTAAGACGCGCCCATCTTGAGCGCATCGCACACTTTTTTGGACATAATGGCAACATGTTTTTTTCAAGGGAACCAAAAAGTGGGCCACAACCCAACGGGTTGCATTTTTTTAGGTTATTTAGTTGATTTTCATTGTTTTGCATTGGGGGCAAAAGGATTTGTCCGAAAGCTGTCCCGAAGAGGTTTGCCCCGTACGGGTAAAAATGTCGCTATTCAACCCAGATTATGCACTAGTCCCCTGATGAATGGCTTCATAATTTTTCAAAGGATAACTTGGTTGCTTGAGTGTTATATAGTAGACTTTCTTGATGAGGGTGTAAAGCCCAATAAAATCAAGACTTTTGCGATTGAGGCGCCCGCCTGAATGACTCAGTCGGGCAGGCCCGCCCGAATGTGCCCTTCGGTACGGGTGGGTAGCCATCGCTACGTTGAGTGAGCAAAAGTCAGTGCAACGATTGATTTTGAAGGGATTTGCAGCCGTAATAGAATTTCTATTGCTTAATCTGGGTTCAACCTTTTTTTTGCCCCCTCAATGGGGTTGATGGCTGGTTCATTGCACATTGGCAGTGGTTCCTGATGATTTTTACCTAAATTGTATCTTTTAACACATCATGATTTAAAAATTTAAAAGCAGGATGGTATGTCTTTTTCCGGTTTAAGAATCTTGGTTTTGGTGGTTGTCCTTGCACTCTCCGCCTGTAAGGAACGTTCCACGGTCAATGAAACCAGGGCCGAAAAGCCCAACATCATCTTTCTCTTTACGGACGATCAGACCTTTGCCTCCATCAACGCCTTGGGCAACCTGGAGATCCAAACCCCAAACCTGGACCGGATGGTGAGAAACGGCACCACCTTTACCCACGCCTACAATATGGGCGGTTGGCACGGTGCCATCTGCGTGGCCTCCAGGGCCATGATCATATCCGGGGCCTATCTATGGAACGCCCGGGACAAGGCCAAACGCTGGGCAGCACGGGACAGCCTTGCCATGCAACGGACCTGGCCCAAGCTTTTGGAGCAACAGGGGTACGACACCTATATGAGCGGAAAGTGGCACGTGGAAGCCCCGGCCGAAATGCTTTTTTCGCGTACCGCGCACGTGCGCCCCGGAATGCCCCCCGATAGACGGGGCCAGCTCCCTGCCGCCTTCCAGAAATGGGAGGAGGAATCTGGCGACATGAAGGATTGGAACGAATACCTCCCCTTGGAGTACGCCCGTCCCGTGGATGTGAACGATACGCTTTGGCACCCGGCGGACAGTCTTCAAGGTGGCTTTTGGGAAGGTGGCACCCATTGGAGCGAAGTGGTGCGCAATGACGCCCTGGATTTCCTTGCCGAGGCCAGCAGCAAGGAAGCCCCCTTTTTTATGTACCTGGCCTTTAACGCGCCCCACGATCCCAGGCAGGCACCACAGGAATTCTTGGACCTCTACCCACTGGATTCCGTGGCCCTCCCCAAGAACTTTCTGCCCGAATATCCATATAGGTACGATATGGGCAATGCGCCCACCCTGAGGGATGAGGCCTTGGCGCCCTTTCCCAGAACGGAACATGCCGTTAAAAAACATCGGCAGGAATACTACGCCATCATTTCGCACCTGGACGCCCAGATCGGAAAAATCCTGGATGCGGTGGAAGCTTCGGGAAAAGCGGAAAACACCTATATCTTCTTTGGCAGCGACCACGGGCTTTCCGTGGGCCAGCACGGCCTCTTGGGCAAACAAAGCCTATTTGATCACAGCGTGCGCGTGCCCCTTATCGTCATGGGGCCTGGGGTTAGGAAGGATGTTCGGGTGCCCCATGATGTATATTTGCAAGATGTCATGGCCACGAGCCTGGATTTGGCGGGTGTGGAAAAACCAGACTTTGTACAGTTCAACAGTTTTGGGCCCCTACTTCGAGGGGAGGATTGGAAAACTCCTTACAACGGGGTGTATGGGGCCTATATGCACCTGCAGCGCATGATGCGAAAAGACGGTTACAAATTGTTGATTTACCCAAAGATTGGGAAGATCTTGCTTTTTGATCTGCAGGCAGACCCCAATGAAATGAACAACCTGGCGGCAATGCCCGAGCATAGGGAACGGGTGGGCAGCTTGTTCAAAGACCTTATGGAGATGCAGAAAACAATGAACGATACGCTGAACTTGCAGCCCTTGTTTACACAATGGGACAAGGAGGTCCAGTAGGGCTTGCCGGAGGGGTTTTATTATTGTAATTTCATTCCATAATCCCATACGCTTCACTTTATGGCCCATCATCGTACATTCCTGTTTTTGTCCCTAGTTTTCCTAATGGCCTGTGGCACGGCCGAAAAGAAAGAGAAGCCCTCCAACGGGGTGGCCTCCGCAATGGCGCCCAAAGTGGTCACGGCCGACATAGAGGCGGGCATTACCTCCCACATTGCCCAAAAAGTGGCGGCGGATGGAGGCTATTTTAAAATGGAAGATGCGGAGGGGAAGGAATTGAAACTCCAACTGGTACGCGTGCACACCGAGTACCTTTCCAATTTGGGCCCCAATCGTCATTTTGCCTGTGTGGACCTGGCCGATGTTAGTGGCGATGTCTATGATGTGGATTTCTTTCTGGAAGGCCCCGCGGGAGAAATGACGGTGACCGAAACCACCCTGCACAAACTCAATGGAAGACCTTTTTACACTTGGAAGCAGCGCGAGGACAAAACCTGGTACAAGCTGCCGCTGGAAGCCGCTTCTACCGACCTATTGGGCGTGGTGGAGGGTGAAGACCATTTTGAGTTCAGTTACGAGGTTACCTTACCGGAAATGGTCGGAAATGCGCAAATGTGGATTCCCATGGCACAGTCGGATTCCTTTCAGCAATTGAAGCTGGTGCAGGTGGAAACCCCCGTGGCCTATGACACCCTGAATGAGGCACGGTACGGCAATAAGGTGATGCATTTGCGCCTGGCGCCCGAGCACAGCGGTAAAAAGGTGCAGCTGCGCTATGAAGTGCAACGAAAGGAAAAACAGGCCTATGAAGATGGCACGCTGCCCAGCGATTATCTGGGGGCCAGTCTCCTTATGCCCATTGGAGATCGTTTCCAAACCCTGTCCGATTCCATTATTGGCAACAAGCACAAGGACGGCACCATTATGAAGGCCCGTGCCCTGTACGATTATATCATTGACAACATGCGCTACAGCAAGGCCGGGACCTATGGTACCGGAGATTCGGTATATGCCTGTGACGCCCTCACCGGAAACTGTACCGAGTTCCATTCCCTCTTCATCTCTTTGGCGCGGTCTGCCGGCATCCCAGCCCGTTTTGCCGTGGGCGCCTCCATACCCAGTGATCGCAACGAGGGGGGCATATCGGGCTATCATTGTTGGGCAGAATTTTATGCCGAGGGCAAATGGTGGCCGGTGGACATCAGTGAGGCCAATAAGTACAGCGCCTTGGCCACCTATTATTTTGGGCGGCATCCCGCCAATAGAATTGAGTTTACCAGGGGCAGGGATCTGGTGCTGGAGCCTGGGCCCAATTCCGGCCCCATAAACTTTATGGCCTATCCGGTGCTGGAAGAGGAAGGCAAGGCGCGCTACCCGGAAACATTTTTCTCCTTTGTGCGTTCCAAGGCCCCAGAAAATCCGAAAGCCAAAACAGGCGTTGCCGGCCCTTAAGGACAGGTTGCCGTCAAAGGGAAAAGTCTCGGCAGGTTGTTAAGGGCAAAAAAAAATCGGCCATTCCGTGTTGAAACGAAACGACCGATGTACTGAAGTCCCAATGGGCGTTTTCCGCTTAGTTGGGGTGCTCATCTCCCCCGTTGCTGGGATGTTCCTCGCCACTGGGGTGCTCATCGCCTCCCGTGGGGTGTTCGTCCTTGGCCTCGCCATCACTACTGGGATGCTCCTCCGCCTCAGGGGCAACTTCCTGTTGTTCGGTCTGTTCTGCTTTTTTCTGTTCCCTGCAAGAGGTCAGCGCACCGGCACCAATAAAGGCGGCCAGCAGCAACATCAGGGCAAAACGTTTTAGTTCCTCGGTCTTGTTCATTATCACAAAAGATTTAAGGTTAGGGCCAAGGAAGTCATTTCATTGGCCATCGAAGTAAAGATACCAAAATTTTCAAAGCTGTGGCAAGGGAGAACATATTGTGGCCGTGAGCTCTTTTTTGTTGATAACCGAGGTTTGGACAAAGGGTCTGGCTTTGGAAACAAATTGCGCCATCCTTACCATAAAGGAAGGTCCACAATCTAAATTTCAATGAATTCTCCATTGCATCTCTCCAAAAATCCATAATATTAGGGGCGGATACAAAACCTGTGGCGTCCCATGAAAATTCTGCACACTTCAGACTGGCACATTGGCAAGCAATTGCACAAGTACGACCTTGCCGAAGACCTACAATGCTTCTTTGATTGGTTGATCGGCTACCTTGAGGCCGAGGCCGTGGATGTGCTCTTGGTCTCCGGGGATGTCTTTGACCAGGCCAATCCTTCCCAGGCCGCCTACAAGCAGTACTACGATGTGCTGAGGCAACTGACACAGCTGCCTTGCAAGATCGTGATCACGGGCGGCAACCACGACTCGGCCGCTGTGCTCAATGCGCCAAGGGAACTTCTAAAGGCCTTTGACATCACCGTCATCGGGGGTGCCACGGAGCAGCTGGAAGACGTGTTTGTGCCCATTGAAAAGAACGGCCAGAAATTGGTGGTGGCGGCGGTGCCCTTTTTAAAGGACCGCGACATCCGCAAGTCGGCGGCAGGGGAAAGCTACGCCACCAAAATAGAACAGGTCAGGGCCGGACTGCAAGGCTATTTTTCGGACATCAACACCCATTATACCTCCCATTTTTCCGATGCTTTCTTTGTGGTCATGGGGCATCTGTATGTCCAGGGAAGTGCCATTTCGGAAAGCGAACGGGAGATACAGGTCGGAAATCAGGCCGGGGTATCCGCTGCTGTGTTCCAGGGGGTTCCCGATTATGTGGCGCTGGGCCATATCCACAAACCCCAGGTGGTGTCCCAAGAAGGCCAGATCCACTACTGTGGGTCGCCCATATCCCTGAGTTTTTCCGAACGTGAAGATCAAAAACAGGTGAATGTCATCACCCTAAAAAACAATAAACTGGCCCATTTGGAAAGGGTTCCCGTGCCCAAGGGCCGAAACCTATTGACTTTTTCCGGAAGCCTGGAAGAGGTACGCCAGCAGTTGCTGGATTACAATGCCAAGACCCCGTTGCTTTCCCTGGCCGAGGTGGTGGTGAACGAAGCGACCGAGAGCTTGGAAAGAAGGCAGGCCTTTGAGGCCCTCCTGAACGATGCGCCCAACCCCTTGCTGCAGATTGTAAAATCCCGACTTACGTTTGCCAATAAGGTGCGCGGCGCCAGTGAGGCCTTCGCCGTGGGCACCGATGTGGCCGATGTAACGCCCATGCAGATGTTCACCAAAAAACTGGAACTCCAGTCCGGATTGGAGAACACCGAGGAGCTCAAGGCGGCCTTTAAGGACATTTTGCAGGAATTGGGCATATAGTGCCCTGGCCGAAGGCACAAGACCGGCGCATTTGGCATTTTTTGGGTTTTGGCACAATGGAACGCTGCGGAAAGCCACTGTTGTTACCGGGCAATGTGGTGCGGGGACAAGAAACATAAGAAAGAACAAAAGGAAGTTGGATGAAGATCCTGAACATACGTTTTAAGAACATTCACTCCCTAAAAGGGGAGCACCAAGTGGATTTTGCCCACGGGCCCTTGGCCGATGCCGGACTCTTTGCCATTACCGGCCCCACGGGATCGGGCAAATCTTCCCTGCTCGATGTCATTACCCTGGCCCTTTACAACCGCATTGCCCGGGTGGGGAAGTCGGTGAGCAATTCCCTGCTCGAGGACGATGGCGGCATCATGACACGCAATGCCCGAAGTTGCTTTGCCGAGGTCACCTATGCGGTAAAAGGCAGGGCGTACCGCAGTCATTGGAGCATTGAACGCAACCGCAACCATAACCTGAACAACAGAAAGCAGGAGCTGGTGGACGTGGCCACGGGCACTATTCTGCACAGCGGCACCAAGACGCCAGAGCAGAACGAGGCCATTATAAAGCTCAGTTACGAGCAGTTTGTCAAGGCCATGGTGCTCTCCCAGGGCGAGTTCAGCAAGCTGTTGCAAGCGCCCCGGAACGAGCGCAACAAATTGTTGGAAGACCTTACCGGGGCACGATCGTACCGCAATATTGGCCGCGCGGTTTTTCACCGCCATGCCGCCGTTAAAAAGGAAGTGGAGCTCAAAGAGGCGGGGCTGCAGCACATGGCCCTTTTCACCGATGAGGAACGAAGGGAAAGGAAAGCACAACTGACGGAGCTGAGGCAACAGCGGAAAGCGGCAGCGGAGCTTTTGGAGGTACAGCGCGGCAAACGGGAGGTGAGGGCGCAGTTGGGGGCACAAGAACAAAAACACAGGGAATACGCCGAAAAAGCAAAGCGATTGGCGCAAATGTTCGTGGATTTTAAAGTCCAGGACACACGCCTGGCCAGGCACGGACAGCTGGTGAAACACTCAGATTTGCTCCGGGACCATGAACTGGCGCAGAAAGAAAGGGAAAAGGCCCAGGCCCAGCTTCAGAAATTACGGGCAGAGGAGAAGGAGATCGCCCGGGAGTTGGGCACTCAGCTCAAGGCCATAGGCCAAGCGGTGGGGAAGTCCGTGGGCCAAGACAATGCCCTTGGGGTCCTGGAAAAGTTTAGAAAGGACATTGTGGCGCTGCAGGCCCAGGAGCGTGAACAAGAGGGGCAGGCCCAGCTCCATCTTTCCCAACTGCGCCAAATGGCGGGCAAGGTACGGGAGTTGGGCCATGCCCTGGAACCCAAGGCCGATCCGGCCGAAGTTAAACGGGATCTGGAGGAAATAACGGATAGGGTGTCCAAGATCATAAAGGATTCCGGTGTCACCTCCAGTGCCGAATTGGAGCAGCGGCTGGACGCCCTGAGGCAAGACCTGGACCGCGCCAAGGAGCTAAAGGGTTTAAAGGAACAGTACACAAGGTTGGAGGAACAACTGACAAGGGCCAAGAAGGCCCTGCGGACCGAGTTGGAAAAAGGGGAAAAGGATGCCATGGCACGCCAACAACTGGCCCAGGATCTGGAGGCGCTGCAACAAGAGGTGGCCCTTTTGAGGAAGAATTTGGAACACCAGCGCCTGCACCAGCGCCTGGAGGGGCAACGCGCCCAGTTACGGGAGGGCCAACCCTGTCCGCTGTGCGGGTCCCTGGAACATCCGTATGCCGGTTCCGAGCCCCATTTCAACGCCGATGCGGATCGGTTGAAACAAATGGAAGCCCTTTTGGAGAGCCAGAACAATACCCACATTGCCCTACAGGAAAGTGAGAAGTACAGGAACAAGGAGATGGAACGGCTAAAAGCCGAGAGGCAAACACTGGGTGAGGCCCAGGCCAAAGTGGGCGGGGAAATGGAACAGCGCTGCCGTGAGCTGGGCTGGCCCCCAACCATTGACCTGGATGAGATGCAGGAGAAACAAAGGGCATTGGAAGAACAATTGTCTTTTTTGCACCGGTCCAAAGGGGCTTTTTCCGTAAACGCCCTTCTGGAAGAGATGGAACTCATCAGGGCGGCATGGCAGCTGGCCGTTGAGGGCCATGCCGCATTGAAACTGGCCCGGGAGAAACGGTACAAAGGAACGGACATAGACGCCGAGGCCAACCGTTTGTCCCAAAAGATGACCACGGCCCGCACGGCACAGGAGCAAACCCTGTTGCAATTGCAGGAAGCGGAGGTTCAACTGAAAAAGGCCTTGGAGGCGGAAAAGGATCAACAGGCCAAAATGCAAGCCGTGCTCTCAAAGGAAGGGCTGGCCAATGCAGCGGACTTAAAACGTGCCATCCTGCCAGAGCAAACGGCACAGGAATATCGGGAGCGAAAGAACGAACTGCAGCTGTGGAAGGCCACCCTGGACCAGAAACAGGCGGAGAACCGGGAGCAGCTGAATTTGCTACGGGAAAAGGACGACACCCAGCGCTCCACGGAAGCATTGGAGGTCGCGTTTTTGGAGGCCAAGGCCCAAAGCGATGCCTTGGGCGAAGAATTTGGAAAGATTTCCCAAGCCTTGGCCAATGACGAACAAATGCGCCAAAAATTTGAGGCCCAGCAGGTCTTGTTGGCCAAGTTAAAAAAGGACGCACTGCTTTGGAAGACCATGAACGACCTCATAGGGGATGCCAATGGCAACAAGTTCTCCAATTTTGTGCAAGACCTTACCCTGGAGCAGCTCATTGGCCATGCCAACCGTCGTTTGGCAGAATTTACCGATCGCTATCTCTTGGACATTCCCACGGCGGACGAGGCAGAAAAGAGCGACACCCTTAAGATACTGGATGCCTATATGGGCAACGCGCGCCGATCGGTGCGCACCCTCTCCGGCGGCGAGACCTTTTTGGTGAGTTTGGCCATGGCCTTTGCCCTTTCGGACATTGCCTCGCGGAACGTAAAGATAGAATCGCTCTTCATTGACGAGGGCTTTGGCACTTTGGATCCAGATACCTTGGACCAGGCCATTACCATTTTGGAAAAAATGCAGAACGAGGGCGATCGTTCGGTAGGGGTGATTTCCCACGTGGGGGCGCTAAAGGAGCGGATCACCACCCAAATTCAGTTGGAAAAGGGCAGTTTGGGACATTCACAGGTGCGGGTGGTGCAGTAATGTGCCCGGCCAATTTCAGGGCCCTGCAGTTGGGTGTGATGCGGATGCCAATTCCTCCTAGGGCACTGTAATCTTCTTTTTTCCGCTCTTGCCCGGGGTGCCATCTTGGGCCAAGGGCGTCACCATTAATTGTACGGATGTCCCTGAAACCGGTACACGGGCAAGGTAATAGTCTGCCGAAGCGGTTTTGCCCAACCAGGTTTTATTGCCTTGCCCGTCCAATGCATAAACAGCGTAAAACGGCGCCGTTTTTTCTTCGATATGCAAGAAGACCTCTGCCAGCTTATCTTGGTTGGAAACTATCTTTGCCGAAAACTTGGGTGCCGGCAACCTTTTTTCCTTTTGCCCATAGGCCAGTATTTCCCCTAAAAACGCCTGCCCCTTACCTTTTACGAGCAGGCTCAGCCGGGTTAACCTTACCCCTGGTTCTTTGTCCAGGGAGAAGCGGGTCTTTGTCCATTGAAGCCCCTTTTCTAGCGGGAACACCCGTTCTTCCCCATTGGAGAGCAGGCAGTGCAGTTGCAGCTGTACCGTGGGGTCTGCTTTTGCCACCACCTCAAATTTTACGGTCCGATCCAATCCAAGCACCGTTTTGTACAGCGGTATTTGGGCATGGTCATTGGCTTCTATGAGCAGACTGCTACCACCTTCATAGCTTTCGGTAAAGCTAAACGTGGGCCGCACCTTTAAGGTGTCCACCTCCCACTGCCAAGTGGGCAGGATGTCCTGTATGCTATGGTTGTGCCATTCTTTATCGGAAACTCGTTTGCCTTTTTCGTTGTAAAACCGGCCCAGTCCGTAATTGAAGTTGGTCTTGAACGGGAGATCGCTTACCACGGTACGGGGTTCAAAAAATTTTGAGAACCCTTGCCATCTAGAGGTGCCAAAACGGGTTTTGAATTCCGGCCCTCCGGTCCAGAACTTTTGTTCGCTATCGTACACATCTTCCGGTTGTTCTGTTTTTGAATGGCTAAAGGTGGAATTGGAAAAATAGAGTCCGATCGAGGTATTTTTGGGTTTGTTGTCCTCGAACAGATCGTCCCATTTTGCCATGGACCTAAAACTCTTTGCCTGCACATCGATGCCCGCATACAGGTCCCATTCGCTGCGTCCCAGTTTTTGGGCATTGCGTTTGGAATCTTCCAAATTGGTGGCACTGTAGCGAAAGTTGATAAAGAAGACGTCCGACTGTACTTGATCGTCTTTTTGAAAATACATTTGGTTATGATGGTTGAGTTCATCTTGCCATATCACTCGGCTGTCTTTGATCATGGCATCGTACCAAACCAGTTTTAAATCCGAACGCTGTTTGTAGTAGGTTAAAAAGTCGATCATTTTCTCCGCCGTACCCTCTTTTAGATCGTAGGTTTCTTGGTTTATGAACCACCCATCAAACTTATAGGTCTGTGCCACTTCGATCAGCTTGTCCGCCACCGGAAAACTTCCGTCCTCGCGCTGCACCAGAAATTCATAGACCCATTCTTCCTTGCCGCCATATACATTTGGCGGAAAGAATACGGTCCCAATGGATCGCACCCCGTTCTTGTGCGCGGCATCGGTCCAAGTGGGCAAAGGTGCTAGAATGAGGCCTTCGGCTGCCGATCCACCCCATTGCACAAAATAATCCAGGTACTGCCAGTAGGGAAAGGCATATTCGGTGACCGAAGTAAAGCCTTGGGCAGGGTGGTTATTGGTGGCATAGGGGGCCATAAGGGCAATGATGCCCGGTATTTTGGTGTCTGGGGTTATTGGGGTGCTGTCGTTTAGAAAGCGTTTGGCCAAGGGGATTTGGCTCACGTTGTATTTGGCCTCGGGGTCGTTCTCCGGGGACCATTCCAAAAGTTCATGCACAAACCAGTAGGAAGCGTAAGGTTGCTTTGTAGGCTGTTCCTTAGTTTGGGAAAAGCCCGCCATGGCCGAAAAAAGAAGTAGGAATATACTGGTGAATTTCATCCGTTTAATTTTTTTAGTTATCTGAAAAAAAACTAATTGAAAAATATGGGAACCCCGCACGTGCGGGATAACCGCTACGCTCTCACATTAAAAATTCTAAACATCGCCTTTCGCGAAGTAATTTTTAAAATTTTTTAATGCTCGTTTCATCTGTTTGTTTTTGTTGTTTTGGAATGATTGCCTGTACCATGGGATGGTTAAAGCACGCATTGCCAGTTGTTCTCAAGGGTGGTTTAAATGATGTTGGTTTTATTTATGAAAAGGGATATTAGGTGATTTTTGGGCCTTCCGGTGGTTGAACAGTTTTGTCTGACCAAGTGTTTGGATCCTGAAATTGCCATACTTCAAAAATAGGGGATTTTAAAATGTTGGCCGTGGTTCATATTGTCCATTAATGAATGAATGTTAACGTGTGGCCTGGTTCCTTGGGTTTCTAGAACATAGCTGGCTTTGGGATGTAAAAAAAGGGATGTCAGACTAAAAAAAAACTGCTTTGGAAGCGTGTGTACAGGTTTTTTTTGACCACCGGGAGTGGCCCAGGGCATCGTTTTCCCGATACGCTTTTTGAACCCGACTGCCAATGGATGCCGGATTGCCGGGCAAGTAGGCCAGTTCTCTTTTAGAAATTCTGCCAAAGAAATTGAATTGTTTTTTTTGGCCTGCGAAAAAGAAAAACCGGGCATAGCCCAGCTAAGGCTTATTTTAATTTGAAGTGGGGCGTAAAAAGAAACCATTTATAGGCTGATTCTCAATTGGGAAATGGTATGAGACCCGTTACGCATCCTTTTGCTGGCAAGGTTTTTATGGGTGATATTGGCGTGTTTGCTCTCAATGATTTCCTTGGGTTTCAGGGCTTCCGAACTGCTGGATCGGGCCTAGTGGGACGTTGGTTTCAAGAATCTCTTTAGTGTCCAAAGAGGCAGCAGACGTTTTCATGTTAAAATCCATTCAACACCTGTTAAAAATGAAGAGAATGTATCTCCCAGAAGGTCATAACTTGCGGAAGGGACGGGGTTTGCCTTCTCCCTCTTTTTGCCAATGACAAAAAAGCGAGAAAAAGCAAACGTTCTTGGTGTTGTATGGTAGTGTCCGAACCAGCGCAGGGAAATAGTGGCGACTGCGTGAAATGTTTAAAATGAGCCTTAAGCAACAAACCTTATATGATGAAAAAAGTAATAGTGCCCCTTATTCTCGTGCTCTTGATGGCGGCGCCACCGGCGTCTGCCCAGGACAACTATCTTTCTGGATACCAGCGCTCCGTAAGCGGAAGCAAGTTTACCTATCATTCCCCCTTTTCCTATAGGGAGAAGAGTCTTCTTGCACGCGCCAGGGCAGAATTTGAGCCAATAGTGTGGGAAACCGCGGCAGTGCCCGAGGACTACACTAAAAAAACCGCCACGTTTATTTGGTCTTACGGCATCAGCGCCAAGGTTCCCGGGGAAGATTTTGATCTGTATGTGGACGATAGAAAGGTGATCACCTTTTCATCGCCCACCAAAAACGAGGCTACGCGCAGCTTCTCCAGTAAAGATGGGGTGGAACTTACCTTTAAACGCTCCATGGTGGATATGAACAGGGATGAGATGGGCACGGCCGTTTTGAGCCTGCCAAGGGGATACTTTACCCCGGGCAAGACCGTTGTGCTCAAAATTGATGGTGTGGCCAACTATAGCAACGACTGGTTCATGACTTTTGAGCGCACGCTGAGCGAAGATATAACCTCAAAACAGCTCAAAATCGTGGTGAAAAAAGACGGAAAGCTGTTTCATAACATCAGGTTTGAATTCATGCACTTGAAGGAAGCCGTTGACGCCACGATAAGCACCTCCAATGCAAAAACCGATTTCCGCATAAACACCGGTTTCAATGAGGTGGACTTATTGGTGCCCGCTGTAAAGTCTCCAACAAAAGTAGAGGCCACGCTGCGTATGGGCAATGAGGAACGACCCATTAGTTTTATGGTGGCCCCCGTAAGGGAGTGGACCATACATTTGGTGCAGCACAGTCATACGGACATTGGATATACCCGTTCCCAAACGGAAATCTTAACGGAACATTTACGCTTTATAGATTACGCGCTGGACTATTGCGATCAAACAGATGATTACCCCGACGAGGCCAAGTTTAGATGGACCTGTGAGGCCGCCTGGACAGTGCGGGAATACTTAAAAAACAGACCTCAACGTCAAATAGACCGCCTCTTGCGGCGCATTAAGGAAGGGCGCATAGAGGTAACGGGCATGTTCTTTAATTTTTCCGAAATAATTGATGAGACGGCCTTGGCCATGCAGACCCAGGCGCTGACCCATTGTAAGGAGAAGGGCATAGATGTGACCACGGCCATGCAGAACGATGCCAATGGCATTGGCTGGGCCATGATAGACCTTTACAACAATACCGGGGTTAAATACCTTACCATGGGGCAGCACGGCCACAGGGCCCATGTCCCCTTTGACAAGCCCACCTCATTCTGGTGGGAATCGAATTCCGGAAACCGCTTGTTGGCCTACAGGAGCGAACATTACATGCACGGCAATGCCCTGAGCCTTACCTCGGGGGAAATAGACCAGTTCAGGGCCAACCTATCCACGTATCTTGATGAGCTGGAGCAAAAGAACTATCCCTATGACCGTACTGCCTTTCAGTTCTCTGGCTATCTCACGGACAATTCGCCCCCGTCCACCAAAGCTTGTGATATTGTAAAGGAATGGAACGAAAGATATGAATGGCCAAAACTGAAACTGTCCTTGGCCAGTGAGTTCATGATCCATTTGGAGGAACACCAGGCCAATGATCTCCCCGTTAAAAAAGTGGCCTGGCCAGATTGGTGGACAGATGGTTTTGGATCTGCTTTTACGGAGACCAAAACGGCAAGGAAGGTACACTCCAACATGATCGCCAATTTGGGCTTGTTGTCCATGTCCCAGTTCATGGGATCCCAATTGCCGGAAACCATTACCGGTGACATTGAGAGGGCCTATGATGAATTGCTCTTTTATGATGAGCACACCTTTGGTGCCGCCGAGAGCATTACCGATCCCCTGGTGGAAAACTCTGTCATACAATGGGGGCAAAAGTCGTCCTATGCCTGGACGGCCTTTAAAGAATCCAGTTTGATCCAAGAGAAGGCCCTGGGCATTGTGCAAGAACATGTTTCCAAAGGCGAACATGCCACCATAGCCGTTTTCAACACTTTGAACTGGAAACGGTCCGGACTGGTGGAAACCTACATAGACCATCAATTATTGCCCCTTGGCCGCGCGTTCAAGATTTTGGATGAGAATGGGGAAACCGTGCCCGTAGAGCGTGTTTCCAGTAGGGCAGATGGCAGCACCTACCACCTCTGGGCCCCGAACATTCCGGCAATGGGCTACGCCACATTTCGCGTTGTACTGGAAGATGGAGCCCATGCAGCAGAAGCCAAAACCATAAAAACCGAAACGCCCATTCTGGAAAACCACTTTTACCGCATTACCGTGGATGGGGAGAAAGGGGTGATCAGCAGTTTGTACGACAAGGAGCTGAAAAAAGAATTGGTAGATGCCACGAGCACCTACAAACTGGGAGAGTTCATCTACGAACAACCAGAGAACCGGCAATCCATGGAGCGCCTTACCAATGCCAATAAGGACACCGTTTATGTGCCCATAAAAAAGACCATGACCGGGCTCAGCGATATCACGGTGTCCCAGATGAAACAGACGCCCCTATGGACCAGTCTCAAAATAAACGGCAAAATAGAAAAATGTGCCGACCCAAGAGGGGTGAACCTGGAGATCAAGCTTTACAACACCTCCAAGAAAATAGTGCTTTCCTACGATATGGTAAAATTGCCCAACACCTCTCCCGAGGCTGTTTTTGTGGCCTTTCCATTTAAGATGAAAGATGGGGATGAACTGGCTTTTGATGTTCAGGGCGGAGTTGTGACCCCAGGGGTCAACCAGTTGGAGGGCACTTCGGCAGATTGGAACGTTATACAGAATTATGCAGCCGTTAAGAACGATGAGGCCCAGATTTTGTTCAGTACAACAGATGTCCCCTTGGTGCATTTTGGCAATATTAACACGGGTAGGTTCTATTATAGCCACAAACCCGAAAAGCCCCATATCTATTCTTGGGTGCTGAACAACTATTGGACCACCAACTTTAGGGCAAGTCAGGAAGGGGAAATGAAATGGAGCTATAGCATAAGTTCCTCCACGGATACATCCAACTCCCATGCCACGAGGTTTGGCTGGGGGAACAGGGTGCCCATGCTCACCAGGATCATTCCGCCCGGGAAGCCCAAGGAGAAGAACGCAAGCACCCCTAAGTCCGTGATGGACATTGATTTGCCCAACCTGCTCCTTGTAAACGCCAGGCCCCTGCCAATGGACGGGGGCATTATGTTGCACCTTAGGGAAATTGAAGGACAATCTGCCACCTTGAACATCCCTGAACTGCTGAGGCAAACGGGAAGTTCAAAGGCTTTTGAGGTGAACGTTCTTGGGGAGGAACTACAGCCACTGACCAAGCCCTTGCAAATGGACTATTATGAGACCAAATTTGTGCTCTTAAAGAAATAGCGGGCAATTTTATATAACACCGTCAACCTCGTTGCACTTGTTTTGGGCTTGCCCTGGACAGTGCCCAAAATCGCTGGAGATGGTTCTTGGCAGACACCTTATAAACCGGTGGCCGTGGGGAGAAAAGGTAGT
This sequence comes from Maribacter aquimarinus, assembly GCF_047345505.1. NCBI lineage: Bacteria > Pseudomonadati > Bacteroidota > Flavobacteriia > Flavobacteriales > Flavobacteriaceae > Maribacter > Maribacter aquimarinus. The sequence goes on from NZ_JBLFEO010000027.1 coordinate 54,747, forward strand.
ATGGAGATGAAATTTAACATATTTCACGATAGGCCTGTCTCGGAATTTCCCGTTCATTCCTCCTCTTACATCGCACCACCGCGGGCAGGGGAGTTTACAAGGTCGGAACCGCCTTTTCAGGCTCTCGTTTCGTTTATGGGTGGAGCAAATTAAAATACGCCCTCTCGGATAATTAATTGATACTTTGAATAAATGAAGAGCAACGTAGGTTTTTTGGCTTTGATCGCAGCCCTTGGCGGTTTTTTGTTCGGCTATGATACGGCCATAATTTCTGGCACCATAGGTTTTGTGAAAACACAGTTTGGCCTAAGTACGGCGATGGAAGGCTGGTACGTGAGTTCTGCCCTAGTGGGCACCATTTTAGGTGTTTTGGTCGCAGGGCTTTTGAGCGATAGGTATGGCAGAAAGAACATGTTGATCATGTCCGGGATCTTTTTCGCGGCTTCTGCCGTGGGCTGTGTCATTTCCGGCTCTTTTCAAAGTCTTGTCATGTATCGTTTGCTCGGAGGGTTGGGGGTTGGGGTGGCATCCATGCTGTCTCCCCTTTACATATCCGAGATAGCACCGGCAAAAAACAGGGGCAGACTGGTGGCGCTTTACCAGTTGGCCATAACCCTTGGTATTTTATGTGCTTACTTTGCCAATGCCTATTTATTGTCCGTTTCCGAATCTGCGCCTTCTCTGGAGGCCTCGGGCTTTTGGTACAAAATCTCCGTAGCGGAGGTTTGGCGGGTTATGCTTGGTAGTGAAACCATACCCGCCCTGGTTTTTCTTTTATTGCTTTTGGCAATACCCAAAAGTCCAAGATGGCTCGCATCCAAGGGAAAGATCGAAGAAGCACAGCGCATTTTGAGAGGGTTTATGAGCCAAGAGGAGGCGGATATGGAGATCAAGCAGGTACGGGAAGTGCTTTCAAGGAAATCCTTGGGAATCAAATCTGTTTTCAACGGACCTTTTAGATTGGCCATGATCATTGGCATTGGTCTGGCTTTTTTAGGACAGCTCAGTGGCATTAACGCCATAATTTACTACGGTCCAAGAATTTTGGAAGAAGGCGGTATCCCCTTGGGAGAGGCCCTTGGCAGCCAGGTGATCATAGGTCTGGTAAATGTCATATTCACCTTTGTTGCACTTTGGAAAATAGATAAGATAGGGAGAAAGCCCTTATTGATATACGGTATCATTGGAATGACGATTTCTCTGCTCATGGTAGGCACCCTGTTTTACCTTGAGGTAAACAACACCTATTTGCTCATGACCTTTATACTCACATTTTTGGCGTGTTTTTCTTTTTCCTTTGGGCCTGTTTTATGGGTGCTCTTATCGGAAATATATCCTCTTAAGATTAGAGGTGCGGCCATGTCCATCGCCACCTTGGCGGTATGGTTGGGCGCCACATTCATTGGGCAAATGACACCGTGGCTGTTAGAGAACCTTTTGCCCCACGGGACCTTTTGGTTTTTTGCTATTTTTATGGTTCCCGCAATGTATCTGGTGGTTAAGATCCTGCCGGAAACCAAAGGTAAAAGTCTGGAAGAAATTGAAGATTACTGGTTGAAAAAAAAGTGATATGGGGAGATTAAAGGATAAGGTTGCCATTGTAACGGGAGCTGCGGACGGCATAGGCTTGGCCATTAGCAAAGTCTTCGCAAAGGAAGGTGCCACAGTGGTGATGGTCGATGTCAACGAAGATAAGTGCAAGCGGGAGGCCCAAGCGATCCTTCAACAGAACCAAAATGCACTGCCATTGTTTTGTGATGTGGGCAGCACCGATATGGTAAATGGCATGGTACAGACCTGTATGGAAACCTACGGCAGAATAGATGTATTGGTGAACAACGCCGCCATTTCTGTTTCCGGACTGGTCTCCGAAATGCCGGATGAGGATTGGGACCGTTTAATGAACGTGAACTTAAAGGGCGTCTTTAGGTGCATCCGGGCCTGCATGCCGCATATGCTCTTGGCAGAAAAGGGCAGTGTTGTGAACATTGCTTCGGGCCAGGCGCACAGAAGTTGGGACAATTGGACCGCCTACGCCACGGCCAAGGGCGGAATGCTTTCCATGACCACCCAATTGGCAGGACAGTTTGGTCACAAGAACATACGCTTTAACTCCATCTCTCCCGGGGCCATCTTAACGCCCATGGCAGAGGAGCGCATAGAAAAAGAAGGCGCGGCATACGTAAAGGCCTCAAAATTACAGGCTGCCATGCTCCGTTTTGGCAAGGACCATGAAGTAGCGCTCGCGGCATTGTTCCTGGCCTCTGACGAAGCCGCATACATTACGGGCGATGACATTAAGGTGGATGGTGGCCTTTGTGCGCTTCCCAGATATATGGAGTAAAAGCGGTGGGCTGGCCTGAGGGCAGGGCACCACCCAGGAAGCAGAACAAAAAGGACCGCCCCAACAAGACTGCCGTTCTTGGCAGAACGTTGCGTGCTCAAGTGGAAAGAAAAAAAGGCAAAAGAAGTGCTGTTGCCACGCCGTCACGGACTAGTCTTCCCAAACAGCTTCAATAAGGGCGTTTAAATCCTCTTGTTGCCCTTCATTTAGAAAATGAAACTCAAAGTCGCCCAAATGGGTATTGGCATCTTCCGTTATGGAGATTTCGGCATCCTCGGAAAGGGCAATATTGTGCCAGCATCCCTTGGGAATGTTGTACAATACTTTGGGTTTCATATTTTTTACCTCAAAGGTCACGTTGTCCCCCTCAATTTCCGCGGCGATCAAAACAGCTTGTCCGTTCATTAGCAAAAAGGTTTCGTCTGTCTTGTGGTGCACATCCACTTTCTTTATTGCTCCCGGGGCCAGGTCCGGGGTAAAATTCAATTGCGCCACTTGCCATTTGGGGCCAATGAGGTAAGGATTATAGCCGGATCCGGAATGGTAGTGTTCCGGTATTAGTTTTTTTTTGATTTTCATTGAGATGCGTAATATATTGGCATTGAACGATCTTACTGCCAATTAAAATTCATAAAAAAAAGTATGGTCTTGGTTGATTGGATGCTACATTAACTAAAAGGCTCTATCGTGTTTTGAGTGGGTAAGTTAGTAAATTGTTATTTTCGGGGGATGGAAAATTCCAAGGAAATATTCGCACTCGCCCTGGGTCTTACCGATCCGTGGTATATAAAGGAGATGT
>NZ_JBLFEO010000028.1:0-55455 GCF_047345505.1 Maribacter aquimarinus
GCTTCGCATTGAAATATGGATATCTCAAAAAAGAGATACCCACATTTCAACACGACATGAACATCAACAACAATGATTGGAAATCCCTAGTTTTGAATACTACGAAGACAGGGTAGCTTTCATAGCCAAGCGGTAAAAATCAAAGGATACTTTCCATTTATAACAACATTTCACAACGATCTTACACAAACCAGCCGCAATGTCTTGAACTGTACGCTTAGAACATCGTAGCTCCAAAATGCTGTCTTACCATACGTTCTGCCCGTTACCCGTAGAAATTGGTGGCGAAGATCCGGTATTTAAAAAGGCCCACCACCACGGCCCCGCCCAGGCTATTTCCCAAGAGGGCCAGGCCTAAAAAGCGAAGGTAGTCCAAAAACGAAATGCTATCTGAATACAACAGGGCGCCAAAGGCCTCAATATTGCCCACAATACTGTGGTGAAACCCACCAAAACCAATGACCCCGGTAATGATCACCACCACGGTGAGCCGGGTAAGGGAATTGCTGGTACTGTTCAATAACCAAGTCAACAATCCCATGAGCCAACCGGCGGCAATGGCGCTGAGCAAAATGACCCAGGCGGCGTAATCCACAATATGGGTGCCCACCTTGGCCATGGTCTCCGTGGTAAAGAGGCCCAAGGCAGGCGCTAGGGCGGCAATGAAAAAACTGAAAAGAATACCTCCCAAAAGATTGCCGGAAATGACCACGCCCCACACCCGAAACATTTGCGCCAAACTGCGCTGGCCGTTGAGCACGGGAAGGGCCAGCAAAGAGGTTTGCTCCGTGAAGAGTGCAGATTTACCCAAGACCACCAAAATAAAGCCAATGGGGTACACCAGGGAGAACCATTTGTACACCACGCCTTCGGGGTAGGTGCCCATCAGTAACTCGTACAGGGTACAGATCATAACATAGCTGAATCCTATCTCCAACCCGGCAATGAGGGCGCTGAGAAAGGTAGATTTGCTTTTTAGCTTAAAAATCTCCTCACCCTCATGGATCACCCGGCTCAGGATGTCACTGTGCTTTTTGCCGGCCTCCACCTCAGAGCTCTTTTGTTCCAATTCTATTTGGTGGTCTTTCTGTTCCTTGTTTTTCATTTTATTGTTTTTGAATGGTCGTCATTGTAGCGATCCATTTTATGGGGTGTTTTTTGGTGATATCCTTGTTTTTGGCGGCCGTATCGCCTAGTATAACTCTTGTTCCATACTACTTCACCGTTAGGGCCATTAGGGCTTAGGGTTGGGAAGGGGCTTCTTTTTGGTGCGTCCTTAAGTCCCGTTTTGGATATTCGCCCAGCATAATGCCCTGGCTCCTGGCCTTCCCGAAATAGGTAATGGCCCAGTTCCAGCCCGTTTTAAGTTTGTTGCGGTAATTCAACAACAAAAACAGGTGCACAAACAACCAAGCGGCCCAGGCAAACCATCCTGTAATGGAAGTTTTTGGCCAATGCATATCGGCCACGGCCTTGCTGCGCCCTATGATGGCCATGGTGCCCTTGTCTTTGTAGGTGCGGATCTTTGGGGGCCGATCATCCAAAATGGCCATAATGTTCTTGGCCAAGTGCCTGCCCTGTTGTTGTGCCACGCTGGCCAATTGGGGGTGGCCCTCCGGGAAATCCGGATCGCTGGTCTGCAGACAGGCATCGCCAATGGCATAGATGTTTTTGGTATGGGCCACCTTATAGTGGGCATCTACCTGCAAGCGGTTGCCCTCGGTATAACTGTTTTCCGGCAGTCCTTGGAATTGGTGCGCGATGACCCCTGCCGTCCAAATCAGGGTTTTGGTGGGCAGGCGGTCACCGTCCTCAAAATGCACCACATCGTTGCGGTAGTCGGTCACCATTTTGTTCAATTGCACCCGAATGCCCAGGGCCTTCAATTGTTCCAAGGCATAATTTCGGGAACGTTCCCGAAAAGGGGGCAAAACGCTGTCCCCACCATCCACCAGAAAAATGTTCAGACTCTTATGGTCCAACTCCGGGTAAATGTCCTGCATGATACGATTGCGCATTTCGGCCAAGATGCCGGCAATCTCCACGCCGGAAGGGCCTGCCCCTGAAATGACGATGTTGCGCATCTTTTTGCGCTCGTCCTCGTCTTCCGTGTTCACGTACCGTTCCGCTTCCCTTAAAAGGTAGTTGCGGAGTTGGGTGGCCTCTTCCACGGACTTCATGGGCAGGGCGTACTTTCTTATGTTTTCCATACCAAAGTAATTGCTCTGCGTGCCCGTGGCCATGACCAGATAGTCATAAGTTAGGGTGCCGGTGGAGAGTACCACCGCATTGGCATCGGGGAGCACCCGCTCCAGGGTGCCCATTTTAAACTGAAGGTTTTTCCTGCCCTTGAAAAGGGTACGGAAAGGAATGCAGATGCTGGACACATCCAGCAGTCCTGCGGCCACTTGGTAGAGCAGTGGCGTAAAGAAATTGTAGTTGTTTTTGTCCACCAAGGTCACTTGGATGCCGGTAACGCCTTGCAGTTGTTTGGCCAGGTGTATGCCGGCAAAGCCACCCCCAATGATCACCATTCTCTTTTCCCGCATGTTTTTGCTTAAATGTAAACGGACGGCGGCGTTCTTGCGGTCCCGATGCGTTCGTATGTTGCCGCATTCACTTTTTGGTTCCCGGCAAAGGATGTTGGTCAATGAACAGAAGTTCAATGGAATTTAAGCGTCGGGAATGTCTGAGGTAAGTTCCATAAAGGGAATGTCCAGCAGGGGGAGTATAATGAAGATCAAGATCACCACAAGGAGAAGCACGATCAGCACCAAATATTGCTTTCTAATTTTATTAAATTTCATCTCTTGCTATTTATTTGTCTTTTAAGGTCAGACCTGCCCGTTCCGTTTCAGGCGGGTGTAATTTGCCAATCAATATTTCGGTTGGTATCCAGCATGGTTAAGGCTCATTTCATGCGATAATAATGATGGTTTTTCAATGGTCACAACTAACCTCTGTGGTTTTATGCCCCGGGGTGACCATTCTTTTTAACCATGGACGTTCCCTTTTACCCGCTTTGGGCAAGATAGGGCGGCACAACTGGGATTCTTGGCCCGTTCCAATTTAAAATTGTCCATAAAGTAAAGCAAAAACACCTGTGCTGTCCCTTGTCTGCACACAAGTGCATCAGTGCCATGGCCTTGTGGTTTAGCCGTAGTTTTTACAGCGATACCACACCCTTCTTCCTCCTTTGGATGCTAGCTTTGACAATGAACAAAAAAATAAAAACTATGACTTTCAATAAGTATGGGGAGTATAGAACTTCCAAGAAAAAAGACAACATCAATGAACGCGGTAGGCGCTACAGCCCTAATTGGACCAAAGCGATTGCCTTTCTCTTCATTTGCGCAATGGGATTGTTTTCTGCCCAAGCACAAATGGAAAAAGGAGATTTTCTTTTGGGAGCGGATATTGGCAGTGGCATTATCACCAAGGGCAGTAGCGGACTCTTCGGGTTCGATTTTGGCCTTAACGAAGGTGCCGGTTACAATATTGGCATAAGCCCCAGGGCGGGGTACTTTGTGTCTGATAAGGTGCTAGTGGGCGCCGCAGTGAACTTGGGCTTTACCAAGTCGCCAGAAGTAAACGGGGCTGCCGCAGAAACCACGGTGTATGGGGTTCAGGGACTTTTGAGATACTATCTTCGGGATTCCGATCTGGGCCCGGACGAACTGCCCAGAAGCGGCATGTTCTTCTTTGAGACCAATGCGGGCATTGCCGGTTTTAACGTGAGCGGTGGAAACTCCACCAACGGGCTGGCCTTGGGCATTGGCCCCGGATACGCCCTGTTTGTAAGTGACAACGTGGCCTTGGAGCTCACCGGGAAGTACAACGGATTGGCAGGCGGTGGAAATACCGATTTTCAGCACGCCTTGGGCCTTAACCTAGGGGTACAGATTTATTTGGACAAGTCCCGGGCCAAAAACACCATTACCAATTAAGTTGGTGCTGTCATCCCAACGATGTGGAACAGAACAGCAATGGCCCACCACCGAAAGGTTTGTGGGCCATTTTTAGGTGAAGTATTTGGATAAAAAAGCGGCGTACCCCTTGGATTGGGCCGTATTGAATTCCACGTTCCCCACCATATCGGATATGAGGGGTTCCGGAACATGGGGGAAGGTAGGCCCAAACCACTCCAGGCCAAAGCTGTACCAAGTCTCATCGTTTATAGTGACCACCGCATACTCCAACTGGCAGCCAGAAGATAATTGGGCGGACGAGTGCAGCAGGGTATCGCCATTCTCGGGGCCCAACCATAAGCGCCAGCGCTGTTTCTTTACCTTGGTCCAGCCTTCCGGTTCTTGGTAGGCGATGGTGTCACTGAAACCATTTTTTTCCAAGGGCAGGGACCATTTCACATAATTTTCAAAACAACCCCAAACCCTGTTGGCCAGGCGGCCCTTGGCCCGGTTGCCCTTTAGTTGTTTTACTTCCACCCTTTGGTCCCGAAGCTTTATGCCCAGATTGGCGTGGCCTGTGTTAAGGTAGGTATGGGTTTCCCACGCAGGGGCATTTTGGTGCCTGGAACGGAACCAGTGTGCCAAGTGCTCCCTGTTTTCGGTAAAGAACCATCGTATTTCCCGGGTGCTTTGCATGTTGTTTTTTTCAATGTTGTAATTGTCCTTTCCACGGCTTCCATTGGTATAATTAGGTCAGTTGATTCTTGCCGCTTAAATCCTATGGGTCTGGGAACGCGGCAACACCAAGTTTATTCCGCTTCGTTTTCCAAGCGTTTCAAATGGGCCTTCATTTCCTCGATTTCCCTTTTCTGGGCCTCGATGATCTCGGTGGCCAATTTGCGTACCTCTTCATCTTCCAGTTGGGCTCGGGTACTGGTAAGGATGGCAATGGAATGATGGGGGATCATCGCCTGCATCCAACGCACATCGCCAATGGGCTTTTGCTGCCTTACCAGGTAGGTGGCCAGCACCATCACCAGAACGCTCACGATAACAATGGCCATGTTCTTTTCCCTGTTCTTGTACATCTTGCGCATATAAAAGAACATGACCAGTGCCATGGCCGCCACGCCAAGGCAGGTCATGTACAGTCTCGTCCAGCTAAAATATACGTGCTCCCACACATAGCTGTTAAAATACATGGTGGTGTACATGGCAGCGCCAGAGGTGAGGAGCATCAGCAAAAATGTTGTGTAAGCGTTTTTCATCTTATGGTATTCTTTGTTTCTCGTTGGCAATAGGCCACTATTCGCCATTTCGCTTTTCCATAATAATGTAAATGGCCCAAGGTGGTGGATGCTTTCACACAAATAACGGATGATAATGATTTTAGCCTTATCGCCAAATATGGGATACCATCCATAATTAATGGGTTACCGCTACCGGGATGGTGCCGCTTTTTTTACTTTGGGGCAATACGAAATGTTGAACCCTAAAAATGAAACAAATGAAATTGGAACAAAAGAAAGTCGCGATTCTGGCCACGGACGGATTTGAAAAATCAGAACTGTTCGAACCCTTGGAGGCCCTGAGGAAGGAAGGGGCCACCGTGCACATCATCAGCAACAAAAGCGGTGAGATCAAAAGTTGGGACAAAACGGACTGGGGAGACGCTGTCCAGGTGGACAAAAAGCTTTCCGATGCCCAAATGGCAGATTATAACAGTCTGGTGCTCCCGGGTGGCGTATTGAACCCGGACACCTTGCGCACCGATAAGGATGCGCTGCAGTTTATACGGGAATTCTTTGATGCCGGGAAGCCGGTGGCCGCCATTTGCCATGCGCCGTGGTTGTTGATCAGTGCCGGGGTCATTGAAGGGAGAAAGGTTACCTCTTACAAGAGCATTAAGGACGATGTGGTCAATGCTGGAGCCCAATGGGTAGATCAAGAGGTGGTGGTGGACCAAGGATTGGTGACCAGCCGCAACCCTGACGATCTCCCAGCTTTTTGCAGCAAGGTGATCGAGGAGACCCGCGAGGGCAAGCATGCCGAGCAGCACGCGTAGCCGGGAATAACAGGTTCCGAAAGGACTGAAGACAGCTTGGAGTCGGGAGGGCCTTGGTCACTCCCGATCCTGTTTTTCAATTTTGAAATGTATAAAAACGATTACGCTATGATCGCAAATTATGAAAGTTGCATAACCGCTTGCCAACAGTGCTGGATCGATTGCCAAAACTGCTTGGTACAGATGGCAGGTAAGGACAGCACCAACGATTGCCCGCAATGTTGTCTGCAATGCGTGGAGGCCTGTTTGGCCTGTATAAAGCTGATGATCGCAGACAGCAAGCACGCTCCCGAATATTGTAGGCTCTGCGCCGAAATCTGTGAATGGTGCGCCGAGCAGTGCGAGCAACATGACCACGAGCACTGCCAAACCTGTGCCGCCTCTTGCCGGGCCTGTGCCGAGGAATGCAGGAAACACGCCGCCTAGTGCCCTTTCCTGACGAAAAACTTTGGTCTAGCAAAAAAACCACCGCTGTTTAGAACAAGATGTAAAACCATAAAACAATGACAATGGAAAAAATAGATTACGATAAAAAGAAAGAAGCCCTAAAAAGAATCCGGGAACTCATTATAAGTCCCAGTGTGCTCATGATGGCCACTAAGCTCACCAAAATCCCCTTTTCCGTATGCCCCATGACCTTACAGGAAATGGACGGGCAGGGAGATCTGTGGTTCTTTTCGGGCAAGGATACCGATCATTTCAGGGACATTGAAGAGGACAACAGGGTACAGCTCATCTATACGGACAAGGCGCATGACACCTATCTGTCCATCTTTGGCAATGCCATCCATATCGTGGACCACCAAAAACGGGATGCGCTCTGGAGCGAGCGCCTCAATACATGGTTCAAGGGCAAGGACGATCCCAATCTGGCCTTGTTGAACGTTAATATGGAAAATGCCTATTATTGGGAAAACAAGAGCAATTCCCTGGTATCCTTTTTTGATGGTGAGCTGCCCATTGGGGGCAACATAGACCATAAGGGCAGCAAGGGAAATGTGAACCTACAGCAGCATTGAGCAGCGATAGGAATGTACATTCCTTAGGCCAGCAGAGCGCCCTTTCTCGATACTTACAGCACACCGTTTGGACCCCTTCCAAACGGTGTTATTTTTTCAGGGCACTTTCATATCGTACGATCTTAAGGCCATGGATCGGCCTTTTGTGCTCCTCCAAGAATCCGGCACCCCATTGTTAAGGCGCACTGACCCCATCACATTTGTGGGCATCGGTCGCTTCTGTTGCAAGGCTGTCCAGTTCCTGGGCGGTGAGGTAATATTTTTCCAACCGTTTCCTATAGGCGTCAGACAGGTTGGGTATGCTTTGGATATAATTTTTCGTTTCCTTGAGATAGTGCCCCATACCGTGCAGCACGGCCCAGCGATCGGCTTTTTTCTCTGTGGAGACAATGTGCTTTTTAGAGAAAAGGTAGCTAAGGCCATAGCCCAGCATCGACCAGTTGCCGTGTTGCTCATAGTCCAAAATATGGCCCAGCTCATGGCCCAGCCAACCTACCAAAACCTCTTCGGGAGCTTCGGCCACCGGCCAAGCTCTTCCGCCCATGGCAAAATGGCGGCTCACGAAAATGGTGTATTGCCGCAGTTCTCTCCTTCTGAACAAACTTCCAAAGGTGGGGCGCGCCTGCATGGTGGCCTTTTTAAGTCCGTTTTTTAATTTCAACTGAATACGGGCGTTTGCCAATTCCGGATAGTGTTCCAGGGCGGTCGCAAAAGCTTCAACCAGGGGTTTTGGTAAGGGTTTCTGGGCCAAGGCCACGGTCAGGTGCAGCAATAACGTAAAAAACAGTATTGTCCTAAAGCGTCCAAAAAGTGGTTTCTCGTTTTTTCCTTCATTCCATTTCATGCTTCTTCCTCAACTTTCCCCTATTTTTTGCAAAAGATGTGCCACGTTGTTCCCCTTACCAGTGCGTCCTCCAGGGATTGGGGCGCGGAGCGCTCCCAATCAAACCATATGCTTTCATACCGTGCCTTCCCTTGCGGCACCGGACAGGTGGGTTGGGAAAAGATTATCATCCTTTAAGAAAAACCTCACATTTTGTGGCACGGGCTTTGTTTAGCGTACAAAGCTCAAAACAAGGGGCCCTCAAGGCCTTTTACGTAGCACAACACTGATATGTTCAATATAATCCTTAAAAAATGAAAATGCAAAAAACAACGAGTACCATGTACTTATTTTCGGCCCTGGTGGCCTTGGTGGTCAGTATGGCGGTCATTGGCGGCCAACGACTTTTAAGCTCTGAAAAGGCGGAGACGGCGGTAGTGCACACCGTGCCCGGTGTGGCGGCCCAAAACGTTTTGTACACAAAAGATGCCCAGGGGAACCTTACCCCCTTGGATTTTACCGATACCTCGGAAAAGGTGTTGGATGCCGTGGTGCACATCAAAGCCACACAGGGTGCCCCTGCCGCGGATCGGGCAAACCCCAGGGAACTGCCGGATCCCTTTAGGCAGTTTTTTGGCGATCGCTTCCGGATGCCGGAGGGGAATCCGCCCCAGGGTCCAAGGGTGGGCACCGGTTCGGGGGTCATAATCCACGAGAAAGGCTTTATCGTGACCAACAACCACGTGATAGACAATGCCACGGAACTGGAGGTGACCTTGCACAACAACGAGACCTATGCAGCCACGGTGATCGGCACGGATCCCACCACCGATCTGGCCTTGATCCAAATCAAGGCCGAGGGGCTCAAGACGATGTCCTTGGTAAACTCGGACGATGTGAAGGTGGGCGAGTGGGTCTTGGCCATTGGCAACCCCTTTAGCCTTACCTCTACCGTCACTGCGGGAATCGTGAGCGCCAAGGCCCGCAACATCAACATTAACAAAGAGCAGTTTGCGGTAGAGAGCTTTATCCAGACGGATGCCGCCATAAATCCGGGAAACAGTGGCGGGGCCCTGGTAAACCTTGAGGGGAACCTTGTGGGCATAAACACGGCCATTGCCAGCCGCACCGGTAGTTATACCGGCTATGGCTTTGCGGTGCCCAGCAACATTGTGACCAAGGTGGTGGAGGATCTTTTGAAATATGGAGGGGTACAGCGCGGTATGCTGGGCGTGTCCATCCGCACCATGGACGGCAATCTGGCCAAAGAAAAGTACATGCCTTTTGTAAAAGGGGTCTGGATCGAAGATGTGGCCCAAAACAGTGCCGCGGACAAGGCCGGGATGAAAGCTGGAGATGTTCTGGTGCAGATAGATGGAAAAAACGTTGCCACATCACCCCAGCTGCAGGAAATCGTGGCCCAGCACCGACCCGGGGATGTCCTGGCCACCGTGGTGGACCGAAATGGCAAGAAAATCACCTTGGAGATTGTTTTGGAGAATGCCCAAGGCAGCACCGATATGGTTGAGAAAGAATATGGGGAGGTACTACGTTCCCTTGGTGCCACTTTAAAAACGGTGGATGAGGCTACCGCCAAGAAACTGAACCTTGATGGAGGCGTGGAGGTGACCGATCTTGTAGCCGGCCAACTTAGGCAGCAGACCCAGATGGCCCCGGGCTTTATCATTACCCATGCAGACGGTGAGGAGGTGCACAGTGCCCAAGCCCTTATCAAATTGTTGGAATCCAAGAAGGGCGGATTGCTCTTGGAAGGGGTGTATCCCGATCGGCCCGGGAAAAAATATTATGCCTTGGGCTTGGAATAGAAATGGTTACCTCTTGTTTGTTTGATGTTCAGTATTCCCCGTGGAGCAATCTGCGGGGAATTGGTGTATGGGGTTGGGTGCCAATGGGGAAATCCTTCCAATAAACCGAAGGAACCAATAAAAATCCCACCATCGTTTTGATGGTGGGATTTTTTTAATCAAGGTCTGGACATTGGTGGTGTCCAAGAAATCGTTTAGTCAATCAACATATAATCCTTGTTTGGGGTAACCAAGGCATTTACAATATGAATGACGCCGTTTGATCCTTCAATATTGGGTTCAACGATCTTGGCACCGCCCACATAGACATTGTCAAAAACATCCTTGGATACGGTGATTTCGTCGGGAGAGGGATCCGTAATGACTTGGTCATCCTTAAATTCCCTTTTCATGTACTTGTTGGGCAACGCGTGGTACTTGACAAAAGTGATCAATTCACTTTGATTTTTTGGATCCGTCAGTTCCATGTACCGCTCAATGGACATGTCCTTGAAGGCATCATTGGTGGGGATGAACAGGGTATGGTCATCCGTCATCAACATGGAGGGTGCCAATCCGGACAAGGTTACCATATTTACAAAGGTGGATAGATTTTTGTCCATCGAGGCCAACTCCAGGGTGGTGTACATTTTAGTGTTGTCCACCATGCTAAAGGGGTCATTGCCGTCCCATTGGGCCGTGGCCGTGTTACTGAACAAGAACATTGCAAGTACTGTTGCAAACAGGTTCGTTATCAATTTTTTCATATCGTGATATTTTTAATAAGGTTAAACAATTTCCCTACTCTAGGGAAATACCATCATGAGTGCTTAAACGGGCACTGATGACTACACCTCAAAAATAGCCAGTGTAGCCCACTTGGCTTAACGTAATTACGTGCATCCTGAACGCTATTCATAACTTCTTTTTTTTAGCCCAGCTCAAGGACGGTTCCAGCCCGTCCCGGGCCCAAAGGTGGTATTTTCTCCGTGGGTTCAGGGGCAGCCTTTTGCCCAATTTTTAGAAAGGCGGCTGCATGCTCTTTGGTTTTGGCCGCACCGCCAAGTTTCATTTCGCGGCACTGCCTTCCCTAGCTTTGGCTTCGTAATCGGTATATCCTTTTGGACCCGGGGTGTAAAAAGTGGAGGCATCCCAATCGGTGAGCGGTACGTGGTGCTCAAAGCGTTCCACGAGATCCGGGTTGCTTATGAACAATTTGCCAAAAGCCACTAAGTCCGCATCGCCGCGCTCCAGCACGGCATTGCCTTTTTCTTGGTCAAAATGGGCATTGATCATTAAAGTGCCCTTGTAAATGGGCCGGTACCTTCGGGCAACTTCGGTTTCGGCGTGGGGGTTGTCACTTACGTCGTTAAAGGGTTCGGAAAGGTGCAGGTAGGCCAGATCATAGTCGTTTAGCCGGTGCACCAGATAATCAAAAGTGGGCAGGGAGTCGGCGTCCAGGGTCATCCCAAAAATGCCGTGCAGGGAGGGGTTAAGACGAAGACCTATTTTCTGTTCCGGAATGCTCTTTTTCATCGTATCCAGGATTTGGAACAGGATACGGGTCTTGTTTTCGTGGCTTCCGCCATAGGCATCGGTTCGGTGGTTACTGGTACTGCTAAAAAATTGGTGCAGCAGATACCCGTTGCTGGAATGGATCTCCACGCCATCAAAACCCGCGTCAAGGGCGTTTTCCGCGGCCTGAGCAAAATCGTTAACGGTACGGTCTATATCCTGTTGGGACATGGCCCGCGGGGTCACCGTTTCCTTTTCGCCCTCGGGGGTGAACACGGTGGCATACGGATTGATCGCCGAAGGAGCCAAGGGTGGTTTCCCCTGGTGAAAATCGGGATGCGAAATACGGCCCACGTGCCATAACTGGGCAAAGATGCGCCCGCCGCCGGCGTGAACCTTTTCGGTGACCAAGCGCCAACCGGTCAATTGCTCCATCGTGTGTATTCCAGGAGTGTTCACATAGCCCACGGCCTCCTCGGAAATCTGGGTTCCCTCGCTTATGATGAGGCCGGCGGAGCTACGTTGAGCATAATATTTGGCGTGCAGGTCTTCCGTGGGCCGGTTGGCCTCATTGGTGGCCCTGTTGCGGGTCATGGGCGCCATGACCACCCGGTTGGGCAAGCGCAAATTGTTGGAAGTATAGGGAAGCAATAGGGGTTGTGTCTTTTTCATTTAAGATTAATTTTTTAGTGCTATGTTTTAGTTTGATATTACATTTCAAGGAAGATACATCGCTTGAAGGACATAGCCCAAGCTATGGATTTTCCGATGATGATGGTTTAACATTCGATTTGTAAGAATGCCTTTTTTGGGCCCAAATCAATTTGTCCCTGGCAAGGACCATTATCCAAAGGCCGAGGCCACTGAGCCGCCATCCACACGGTAGTTGCTGCCATTGACAAAACTGGCCCGCTCCGAGCACAGAAAAGCGATCACGGCAGCCACTTCTTCCGGACGCCCTCGGCGCTCCATTTCAATATGGGGCCTCTTGTGCTCTGCAAACCAAGCGGCCGCCTCTTTTTGAGACATGTCCTTCTCTTGGGCCAGCTCCTTCATCATGGCATCGGTCATGGGTGTTTTTATAAAGGCGGGAGATACACAGTTAAAGAGGATTTGTTCTTCCGAATAGGAACGCGAAAGGCATTTGGACAGATTGATGATGGCGGCTTTGCAGGCATTGTACGGGCTTTCGTCCACATAGGGTTGAAAGGCATTTTCGGACGCTACCATGACCATGCGTCCCCAGCCATTGTCCAACATTTGGGGCACAAAGGCCCGGGCAATGCGCACGGCACCCATAAGATCTACCGCAATGGTTTCCTCCCAATCTTGGTCCGTAAGGGAGAGAAAGTCACCAGCCGCCCCACGGGCCCCAGCGCTGTTCACCACAATATGGGCCCCGCCATGATGCTCCAGCACGGTATCTGCCAAGGCTTTTACCGCTTTATTGTCCGTAATGTCGGCGGTGTGCCCGTGTACATTGTTAAAAATCTTGGTATGTTTTTTTAGTTCGTTCATGGCTTTGTTCAAACTATCTTCATCCTTGTCCGTGAGCACCAAATTGGCGCCCTCTTGGGCCAATATCTTTGCGGTGGCCTTACCGATCCCCGAATCTGCCCCGGTGATCACTGCTGTTTTTCCGTTAATTCCTAAATCCATAGTCGTTTTCTTTTTATTAAATGTGTGTTTAACATCTCGTGTTGCACAGTCATATCTGGGTGTATCTTCAATAAGGTGCCCTTAATCTGGGTTAAATTCACGGCACTACATCTGCCACCGCCATATTCCTGACGGGGCCAAGATCTATAATGATGGGGACAAACAGTGCCGTGGTGCAGATAATTATGGCCGTTATTGCTTCACGCCCAGATGCTGCACCAAACCAGGCATTACGACTGTACTTTATGGCAAAACCGGTGACTGTGCCCCCTTTCTCCCGATCATCCTGGCAATGGCCGTTCCTCTAGCCAAACCGTCCTGATTTTATGGGATTGTGCATCCAGGTTGCCAAAGTCCCATTTACAACATGGGTCAACCCCCATCGATTGATCTTGTGTTCGCCTCCATCGTGGAAACGGATCCTCCGATAGCCAATGGGTCCGTTTCCCTTGGCATTGCGATAAAGATTTGCCGTTTACGGGCAAGCGCCCATCAGGGCAATCCTTAATATGGCCCCGGGAATACCTTGAAGTGCACAACATTGCTATGTTGCCACATCTGGGTTCACCTAAAATAAAGACGTTATGATCGTTAGGAACACAAATCAGGGTTGGCACGTGGTGTACCAAGCGGCCCACGGTCTTTTGGCCGGAACCATTGCACACCATCTAAAAAGGGAGATGCGCCCCAAGGCTTGGATGGAGACCTGGGTGGCGGTCACGGAACACGATGACCACCAGCTGGATTTTAACGAGAAGGACTATTTGAGCCAGTTGGGCACCCCCATTGATTTTATGGAAAACCAAGTGCCCAAGGAAAAAGCGGTGGAACGTGCCCGGCGGATCTACCATAGGTCACGGGCCAAATCTGCCTGGACGGCCTTAATGGTGTACCTGCACCTGGACTTTCTGTACGGCGATATGGATCACCAAGGAATGCGAAGTTTTTTGGACTCGTTAAAAGAAACGGTGCATCCGGTGTGTGATTTGTACGGCGCCTCCCCGGAGGAGGCCAAGGCCGCTTACCAATTGGTGCGCTTTTGCGATCGGCTCTCCCTCATCCTGTGCCAGGAACAGGTGCCGGGAAGGGGCCGAGCGCTGGAAATAAACGCTGCCCTCTCCAAGAAGACCAGCATTGTCATGGAACTGGAGAACGGCGATCTCACGGTGGCCCCTTGGTGTTTTGAGCGGGACCGCGTGGAGCTCTCGGTAGAATTTCGGGTGCTTCGGCAAGCAACATTTGAAGGCAACAAGGCCCTGCAAAAAGCTTTGGGGGCCGCAAAAGTGGAACGAAAACACTGGGCCCTTCAAAAAGCGGATTAAGGTTGGGCCATACAAAAAAAACACTGCCGGGGCCAGGGGCGTAGCCCAGTACCTTAGGGAAAAGCACCGAAGAGCGCCCATTGAATATTACAGAGAGTTCAAATATGGCTATTTCCCATACGAAGCCTCGGACAACAAAATGGCGAAGCCGCTTTACGACCACAAAAGCAATTTATGTAGAGAATATGAAATCTAACTAAAACAAGAGCAATATGCCAACAGAAAAAGAAACGATTTATCAAGATTTTTATGATGCGGTGAACATGACCCCTTCCGAATTGGAAGATTGGTTGGACACGGACAAGGCGAAAGAGGTGGGCCAAGATAGTGGCGACGGGGAGTCCATAGGCCATAAGAGTGGCAAGCGCATCATCCAGATCAAGAAGAAGAAAAAGGAACAGCTGGATCAAGAGGACTATGACCACATGAAAAAGGTGGTGGGCTACGTGAATCGGCACCGTGCACAGGGCCCGGAAAAAGACATAAAGACATCCAATTGGCGCTATAGCCTAAAAAATTGGGGGCACGATCCCTGCAAAAAGATGGCCTGTGACTAATGGCCCCATCGCCGAGACATTAAACATAAGGACCCCTTAAATAAAAAAAAATGGAAGAATGGTTCAGTATTTCCACAACCTCATTTGTGGCCATAGGATTAACGGCAATGGGCATTTATGTGGCCGTGGTGATTTTTACCCGTGTGGGCGGCAAACGAAGCTTTTCCAAAATGAGCAGTTTTGATTTTGCGGTAACGGTGGCCATTGGTTCCATGATTGCCAACACGGTACTGAGCAAGTCCACCAGTCTTTGGGAGGGCGCCGCGGGCATTGCGTTCCTGTACCTCATTCAATTGGGAACGGCTTTTCTAAGGCGGTATGCGCTTGTAGAGAAATTGACGGACAACCAACCCCTTCTGCTCATGTCGGGGAAGACAATTCTTTACGAAAACCTTAAAAAGGCCCGGGTCACGGAGAGCGACCTGCGCTCCAAACTCCGGGAGGCCAACGTGCTTCACTTGGGACAGGTACGGGCCGTTGTTTTTGAGAGCACTGGAGACATAGCCGTGTTGCACACCCAAGACCAGGACCAAGAGGTGGCCGCATATCTACTCCAGGGTGTACAGGAAAAATAAATATTTTATTTGCGCTGATGGTCCCAGGTAAACCCGAATGATGCGTTGAAAATGACATTACGGTTTCCATACCCAATGACATTTATCGCCGGGCCCATGTTGGCCGAAGCACCTTGGCGATGGCCACACCTCAACCGGATAAGTCCTGGTTTTATGGGATGGTGCACCCCTATGGCGGATCATCTTGGTATAAAATGTTTCAGGGAAAGTTCTCGCGCCCATGCCGCGGTTCACGGCTCTGGATGTCCAAGGAATGGTTTTCGGCGATTAGCGTTAAACAATGTTTGGTTAGGACAAAGGGAAGAGCCGCAAATTTTCGTCCTTGGCCAAGAACCTTTAAAATTTTCTACGATGATACCTACAAACCGTACCCTGATATTTTTTGGGGCCCTGCTCTTTACGCTGTCCCAAGCGCAAGCGCAAGACCTTCCCGTTTTTTCCAATTCGGATCAATTTAGTGCAGCCCAAGTGGGCCAACAGGAGCGCAAGCTCAGTACCTTTATGATGTTGGTGGCCCTATCCGGGCTGGGCACCTCCACCGAGCTCTCAGCCCCGCACACCCTGTTCATACCCACCAATGACGCTATGGATCAAATGCCACAAGAGCAGTATCTATACCTCATTTATCCCAACAACAGAAAGGCGCTGATCGATTTTGTGAATTTTCATTATCTGCCCACTGTAATGTCCGTTACCGATTTGGGGCGGGAAGAGGAAGTACTTACCAAAAACGGTAAAACCTTGCCGGTAACCCAAAGTGACGCCGGCAACTCCCCGAGGTTTGGTGGCGCAACGATCATTGCCTCGGATATAGAGGCCAATGATGGCATCATTCACGTGGTAGACCGGGTACTTACGCCCAACAACGGATGGTCCTTTACCGACAGATAAGGTAAAGCGATCCATTTCATCCAAATGATGCCTTAAATATTGCGTTGGGGCTATAAGCCCTTTTCATACGAACCGCTGCGCACACATTGGCGCAAGGGCCGTGGCGACGGCCATGCTTCCATGGTCAAAATTTTGGCCAAATGGAACTGTACACGCATTTGGCTAGAGTCCAATACATCAACCGGGTGCAACATTTTCAATGGTGGCTCCCTATATCTTGCTTGGGGGGCTTTGGTAGGGGGGTAAGAAAGGACCATGGCCTACAGCAATCTAGGCTCCGCAAATAGGGCGTAGAGCAGCGCCAAAAAGGTTGCGGCGGCCAGGGCAATGAACACCCAGCGCACAAACGGATTGGCCCTTTTCTCTTTCCTGTACTGGTCATTGCGCATTTTGTTTTTTTGATTTGGTTCCATCGTTTTTCTTTGATCGTGCTCTTCGTTTTCCATACTATCCATTTTGTGGGAATAACCTTCCCGTTCATTGTTTTTGTTTGATGAGCGCATGCCCCAAAAGCCAGCACCAAACCAAGAGGAGCAGGGCCACGCCTCGCTCATAAATTCCTTGACAGGCCTGGGGCACCAGGAACACTCCCGGGCAGGCCAGTAAAAAAAGGGCGCCCAACACCATACTGGGTCGCGCCCATGACCAATGTCTTTGTTGTGCCGCGTGGCCCAAGAGCATGGCGCTGGCCGTGAACAAAAGTCCTATTCCCGCGGCAAAAGCACGGTGCACCGTGGTTCCCGGCTGGCCAATATGGCTGTTAAAAATAGCAAGGGAAGCAATGGCCAGCGCCGTGGTGCCCAGAGAAAAAATGCCCCACCGTAGGTAGGTTCCCTGTTTCATGTTCAGGTACAGGCCCAGCGCTGCCATCAGCATGCCCAAGGCCAGTAGCACCAGTCCCGTGTCTTGGATATAGGCATAGGGTCCCTGCGCCAATTGACTGATGGTTTGCCTAATGGGATCATGTCCCTAATACACCAAAATGCCAACGGCATCGCTCACCAAGGCCAAAATTGCCCCAACGATCAATGCCCATCCACCTGTTGCGATATGGCCCCTGTAATAGTGCACGCCACAAATAAAAGGGAACAAAGCGATAGACCTTAGCCGAAAACATTAATTTTTTGGCGTGAAACTGGGCGGAGCAGTCCTTTTGGTGAAATGGTTTAAAAATGGTTGGGCGGCCAAAATCAATGCCCGATATCACTGAAGATATCGGGCATTGGCCTGCGCTTCCCATAGCGTTCCCTTATTTTTGGGTAAGTGTCGGATAATCGTCAAAAATATCATCCACAAAATCGGCCACCTCTTCTGTGGGCCTGCTTTGGTAGGTATAAAAATCATCCACAGATCCGGTCCACACAATGTTTCGGGTATCCTTGTCCACCAAGCTCACCACCATATCGGCATCGGTATAGCGTTCCAGGGTAAGGTCATAGTCAATGATGTCATTGTAGCTGTCATAGCCGTAGTAATAATTGTCATTGTAATAATTGTTTACCGGCAGGGCAGTGGTATAGGGATAGTAGGCGTAATTATAATCGTAATACAGGTCACGATCCACATTTACATCGGTTTCCCTATCGTAATTGGTATTGATCACCACCAAAAGATCGGGATCTTGGCGGTTCATGGTGTACCCAGCTTCCTGCATGTTCCGGTTCATGGCCGCTATGATGTCTTCGCCCACATTTTCGGACTGATTGGTTTTGTCCAAGGATGATATGCTGCTGTTGGGCAGGTAGGCGTAGGTCTCATAAGCCGATAAATTTTTGTCCGTCTTTACCGTGGAAGATATTTTGGGGCCACAGCTCCAGAGGACGGCCAGGGCCAAAAGGCCCAAAAATTGCGATGTCATATTTTTCAAAATCATAGTTCTTGTTTTTAAGGATTATTAATTGCAGATAAGATAACACGGTGATGCTCTTTTTCTTTGTGATATCCAGTTCATTTTGAACGGAATGCGGTTGATAAAAAAATGGTCATTGCTCCGATCGGGAGCAGTGACCATTCTCAAGGCTTCGGGTTGGTACATCTCAATCGTTCACCATGGCCCGTTGCTGATTGTCTTGGTAGCGCTTGGGGCTGCAGTTGTACTTGTCCTTAAAGATTTTGGAGAAGTAGCTTCGGCTGGTGAGGCCCACACTATACACAATTTCCGTGATGTTCAGGTCTGTGGTCTTTATGAGTTTCTCGGCATATTCCACCCTAATTTTCCTTATGTAGTTCGTGACCGTCATCCCGTGCAAAAACTTAAAGCCTTCCTGTAATTTGGCCGGAGAAAGGCCGGATTTTTTACCCAGCATCTGTATGGAGAAGCGTTGGTCCGGAAAGTTTTTGATGAAATGTGAAAGCTCCCTGATCATGTCCAGTTCATCATGGGTAAGGGTGCCCAGACGACCGGCATTCTCGCGGTCTTCTTGGTGTTGTTCTATTTCCAGCGCCAAGAGAATGTGCAAAATACCCTTGACCAAAAGGTTGCGCACCAGCCCTGTTTGCTGTATGGTCTGTAGGGCATAGAGCTGCTCCGATATCTTTAGGTTGTAGGATCCAATGTAGTGGAAAGTCTCAGTTGGGGCCTTGGGCATAAAGTGGTGCACCAAACGCTCGCGCAGGATATCTGAACTGGAATCCTGCGTGGGGCCGCCCGCTGTGGCCACCGTGATGACCGTGCCGCGCACGGCGTTGTCCTTTCTAAAGCTAAGGACGGAACCATGTCCCGTGGAACTGCTGAAGATACCGGTCTGAAACTGTTGCAAGAGGCGTTTTTTCCCGCCCACGTCAAAACTGTGCTGTAGTTGGCCCTTTGCGCAATACAGGAAGTAAATGGGCTTGGTGGCCCCACCGTACCTAATGATCGCCGTGTCTTGGGAAAAGGTAATGTCATACTCCACAAAGACAAAATTGTTTTTTAGGTTTACGCCCTTGATCTGTCCGCGGGCCCGGTCATTGTCCACGCTCAAACAAAATTCGTCCGGGTCCTGTTCCAGGGTACCGCCCAAGTGTTTTTGGAGTTGGGCAAAGATGTGCCTTATGTTCGGTGATGTAAGATCAATAGTGTTCATCGTTTCAATTTTTTAATGGTGTTCGTTGTCTAATTACGGCGCGGTCCAAACCATAGGGCCAAGAAAAGGGAAATGCGGTTGTCGTTTACTCCATTTGTTCTTGGTTGGTCATGCCCATGATAAAGTTTCGGGGCCGATTTTCTTTCTGGTCTTTTTGCTCTTTCTGGCTCTTGGGTATGGCTCGTTTCTTAAAATCGTCTAGAAAAAGGTCCAATATTTTTTTCACGGTACGCTCTGTTTTACAGTTTGCACAAATTTGAAGAAATTGAAGAGAGCGTGTGTTATACAATTTTTGGAAAAGATGGTACAATTTTAGGATGCCCCTCTTTTTTTGCATTTACCAATGGGGTATTACAAACGTTCCACGCTATTTTTTACACATCGGTGATAGAAAAGAGTAATATGTACATCCTGTGCAAGGGGTACCGTTTGGGCCGGTCTATGGTAACCGAAGGAGATAGATTCGGTATTCTTTGGGCTGTCTTTGCCGTGCCGGCTAGGGGGCATCGTTTTTATAAGTGCTTGTTTTGGGAACTCGGGGAGCAAGGGGCATTAGTGGCATACGCCCAATTGGACCTGTTTAGCGAATAAATTTCTCGTTGTCCGTGGTGGCCTGGGTGGTGGGCTCCTCGTGGGACATTGTTTTTTTCAGTCCCGCAGAATCCACGCCAAAAAAGCGGAGTATTTGGGACCGGTTGGCCAGTTGGGCCGTTTTGCCGTTGTGCACCACAATGGGCCGTTGCAACAGTTCTGGATGTTCGTTAATGAGCTTTAACCAATCTTCCGTGGAAAATTTGCTGGTGTCCCCAAAGTCGGGCACATCGGGATGGGAGGCCGCGAAAAGGGCTCCCAAGGGCACCTGTAGGTCTTCGGCCAAGGAGGTCCAGACCGTGTCTGCCAGCGGACTTTTGTTAATGTTCAGGGCAATCGTTTTTTTCTTGCTGCCCTGGAGATAGCCCAAAATCTGTTGGCCCAAATGGGAATCCGAACTATAGATAAAGGTCATTTGATGTTTGCTGGTTGCCAGAATGCTCATATGTTCTCGTTTTGTGGCGCCTGGTTCAGAACCACTGGTTCCAAACCATACCGCCCAATTGATGAGGGGAGTTTACCCCTTTTTTTGAACTTTTCTTGATGGAATACCTTCGGGGGTTGCCCCAATGGAACAACCTTGCCTGCCACCGGGAAGGAACCCCCTAGCTTATGAAGGTGAACCAAGCGCAAAAGCGTTCTTTGCCGGGCCACGGCCCCTATGAAGCGCCGCCACGAGCCGGGTAATCCTTGTCCTTAACATAATCCACGGCTTCCAATATCTCTTTCCACTGCGGCCTGGCAAAAGGCATGGTCTGTATGCTGCTCGCATAAAGGGTTTGATCGGGACGTATAAGGAACAATCCCGGTTCAGAGAATGTTTTGGGCTCATCTTCGGAGATGCCTTTGGAAAGGAACAGTCCCCATTCCTTGGCGGTTTCCGGTTTTAGCCCATAGCCAATGGGCAGCTCTGGAATGTTCCATTTCTCGCCCGCTTCCTTGGCCTTGGCTTCGCCATCACAGCTAATGGCAATGAGGTTTACCCCTCGTTCACTGAAAGCTTTCAGATGCTTGGCCAAGCCCTCTAAATGTTTTTTGCAGATGGGACAGTGCAGGCCACGGTAAAAGGTGATCAGGGTAAAAGTTTCGCTGCGCTGTGCTTCCAGGCTCCATTGGGTGTCATTGATCAAAGGCACTTCCAGATGGGGCACTTTCTTCTTGGGTACTAACATGTTTTTCAAGTTTTTCGTTGGGTTAATGATGAAGTTTTACGAGTTCACGATAAAAGCATGGATCACCCCTGGCAACCACGCCAGTAGGGTAAGCAAGAGGCTTATGAAAAAGGTACTGCCCAGCCCGTGCTGTAAGAAAACGGCCAAGGGCGGCAAGAGTATGTTCAGAATTATGGTGAGTATAGACATGATCAAAGGTTTTAATGTGTTATGAAAACGGCCGTTGGCCAGCAAAAAAAAAGATGGTTCCGGCTTAAAAGATATACCGGAACCATCCAAACCAACCAACCAACTTAAATTGTTATCTTTTGTAGATTACGGTAGGACTTTCCAGCGAACCCCTCAGTTCATCGGTACTGTTAAGATAGTCATATCGGGTATTGAACACGCGGTCTGGCCTAGAGCCCACTATATAATATCTTACATCCAGGTCCGGTGCATTCAAAGTAATTTGATCTGATACCCGCATGGTCTGGTCGCCTATGCTCTGGTCCGTGGCCTCCAATTGGGCTATGACGTGCAAATGGTTGCCCGCCGCCCAAATTTCCTGAATCTCAAGTTCGTGCTCCATATCGGTCACTTCGGCCTCTACCATTAAGGTCCGTTCTTTCTTTTGATCTCCATTGGGCATGTCCACGTCCACATAGGGTATCTCTACCTCTTCCTCTTCCATGACCACCACTACTTTGGGTATCTCTACCATTTCGGTCCGGGTCCCTACCTCCACGTCGGCCCAGTTTACTTCGTATACGGGCAGTTCGCCAGAGTCTGCGGTAACATCCACATCCACTTCGGGCAGCTCGCCCTTGTCTTCTTTTTTTAAGTTGCAGGAAACCATCAATGCTCCCGCCATTATGAACAGTGCTATTCTTTTCATCAATTTCGATTTAAATTATTGTTCGTTGTATGTTGATAGTCAACATCTTCAATGCAAATGTAAGTGATGGCCCCTTAGTTGCGGTGCTGTAATAAAGGTATGATTAACGTTATGCCGTGAGGGTGCACAAAAAAGGGCTGGTGCCACCATTTTCACAGTTTTTCTTTGGAAGTCCCATATTCATCCTTGTAGATTTTTATGATGATCAGGAACAGGCTCACCAGCAAGGGACCAAAGATGAGGCCTATAAACCCAAAGAGCGGTACGCCCACCAATACCCCGGTAAGGGTGATGAGGGGATGTACATCTTCCAAACGTTTTAGGAAGTACAGTCTAAAGATATTGTCGGTGGCCCCGATGGCCAAGGTGCCGTAGATGAGAATGCCCCAAGCTTGGAACGTATCTCCATTGCCAAGGGCCAGGATAAAGACGGGAATGGTGCCCAAGGCGCTGCCCACAAAGGGCACCATGGATCCTATGGTCACAATGGCCGCCCAAAAGAAGGGATCGGCTATGCCAAAAATAAAAAAACCAATAAGGGCCACCACGCCCTGCGCCAAGGCCACGGACGGAATGCCCAGGGCATTGGCCAGTACCTTGCTGCGTGTTTCCCGCCCCAAGGTTTGCAGGTTTTTATCCTTTAGGGGAACGTATTCAAAGAGGGAGGTCACCATTTCCTTGCGGTTCATCAACATAAAATAGAGCAGAAAATACATAAGGGTTATGCTCAGCATGACATTGAAGGTGCTGCCGGCAAAGCTCTGCAAACTATTGGTGAGCCAAGAGGAAATACTGCTCGTGTCCACATCCGTTATGGTGAGTTCGTAGCCAATGAAGGTTTCCAGTTGGGTTAGCTGTCCTTCCAAAGCCTTTAAGAAGCGTTCGGAGTTGTTTACCACAAAACTTACCTTGGAGCCCATAAGGAAGCCGAGGCCCACCAGCGGCAACAGGATGCCGACAAAAGAGGCGAACATCAATGAACCGGCAGCAAGAGGCTTGGACCAGCCTTTGTTCGTCAACTTGCCCATCGCTTTTTGCAATATCACATATAAGGTTATGGCGCCCAAAACGCCACCGAGGTAGATGACCATTTCCTGTAGAATCAAGCTGCCCATCATAATAATGAGCAAGAGCACAAAGAGCTGTCTGATAATGCTGGGCGGAATTTTTTTCATGATCATTTGGTATTAGGGTTGTCACCATTATGCATGGGCAGTGCTAAGGTGCAATCTTATATTTTAAGGGCACCCACGAGCCTTGTTCATTAACGTTGCGTTTTGCGCACGTAAAAGATTTCGAACCCTGCTTGTTTTGCCAGTCTTATTGGGTGAGTCCGCCCAAGAAAAATAGGATCACGGCTAAGAGGATCAGGAATAGGGTCACGAGACCAATAAGCGCCCAAGGAAACCTTTTTTTTGGCACCTCAGTGGTTTGGTTGTGCACGCCGTCACCGTTTTTTTGCTTTGTTTCCATCGGGGCGCTCTCGCTGGCTTTGAGCGGGCCCTTGTCTGTTTTGTTCTTCATGGCTTGTTTTTTTATGTGTTGCTGTTCGCGTTCTATGGATATTCTTCTCTTGGGGTCACTGCCCTTTTATCTTGGCCTGTTCATTCACGACCGCTTTTTTATTGGGTTCCACGCCATGGCCAAAGGTCTCGGCGTAACTGTAGGTGAACTCTGCCCCAAAAAAGAGGATGAGGCAGGAGTAGGACACCCAAAGGAGCACCAAAACAATGGTCCCGGCCGCTCCGTAGGTAGAGCCCGGTTCGGCCTGGCCAAAATAGAAGCCCAAGGCACTTTTGCCCACTACGAACAGTACCGCAGTGAGCACGGCACCAATACGTACCGAACGCCATTTGATCTTGGCATCTGGCAGGTATTTGAACATGAGGCCAAACAAAACGGAAATGATGCCAATGGACAACAGAAAATCCAGCCCATAGGCCAAATACAGTAAGATGTTGGGCAGGGCGTCCCGTATAAAGTCACTTAAAATGGAAATCGCCGCCGTGACCATAAAACTGATCAGCAAAAGAAAACCAATGGCCAGGATAAAGGCAAAACTTAGAACGCGGTCCACCACAATTTTTTTTATGGGAGCCTTGGGGTCGGGGGCTATGCGCCATACGGTGTTCAGCGATATTTTCAGATGGTAAAAGACGCCCGTGGCGGCAAAGAGCAGTACGCCCAGGCCAATAATGGTGCTCAGGGTGTTTTTGCCACTTCCTTGGGTCTCCGCGATCATGCCCTGAATGGATGCGGCCGCGTCCTGCCCCAGCGCCGTGGAAATCTCTTGGGTGAGTTTTCCCTGAACAATGTCCTGGCCCCAAACCGCCCCCACCAAATTAATGATGATGACCAACAGAGCGGGGAGGGAGAGCACGGCATAATAGGCCACCACGGCACTGGCACGGAAAGGCTCGTGCGCCATCCATGAGGTATAGGTGTCCTTTAACAGTCCCGGCAATTTTTTAAGGGAAAACGTTTGCTGTTGGGCTTTGCTCATACGATGCAATGCTTTCTGGATTTTCCGGATGAAGGTAAGGAGCGCAGCGGTTTGGCAATGACCGTAAAGCGTACATTGTTGATCCAATGCAGGGGCGTACAGCCTTATGGGCCAAGGCCCAAGTGGCAAACGCACGGGAACCAACGGCCCTCCTCTACGGAAGTTTGTGCCGAGGTGGTCTTTTTGATGCTATCGGTACTTCCTTTGACCCAATACGTAAGGAACGGGAAATTGCCCTATGAAGTTGTCCTTTTTGTTGTACCTTGATTTTGGATTTGGGATGATGTTGGCCCGCGGGGCCATACCCTTAAGAATTGAGCCTGATGAGCAAACCAACTTACCTTGTTTTTTTGGCCGATGACGATGCGGACGATCGGCAATTTCTAATAGACGCTTTTCAAGAGTTGCCCGATCGGGTCAAGGTGACCACCTTTGACAATGGCGTGGAGCTCATGGATGCCCTGCTGCACACCAAGCCTTTGCCCCAAATGGTGTTCTTAGATCTTTTTATGCCGTTGATGAACGGTGAGGAATGTCTTCATGACATTCGGAACGAAGCAGCGCTTGCCGCCATTCCCGTGGTCATATATTCCACCATGCTGGACCCTGATAAGGCTGCGGACCTTAAAGAACAAGGGGCCAATAAATACCTACAGAAACCCGCCTCGTTCGAGGCCCTGAAACAAGCACTCACTGTCTGCCTGGACTATATTGAACAAAGAGAACGCCACGGGAACGATCCCGGGGAGTACATCATAAAACAATGACCGCCACCAAGAAGCCACGAGATGCCTGAAAAAGACCAACAAAAACTTCATTTCCTAAAAGGTGGGGGAGAAATGGGAGCCATCATGCGGGCCAAGGACTGGAAGACGTCCCCGCTTGGGCCACCAGCCACCTGGCCCATGAGTCTCCGTTTTGCCGTGAGCACCATGCTACATACCGCCTTTCCCAATTTTATCTTCTGGGGCAAGGAACAGATCTGTCTGTACAATGATGCCTACCGTCCCAGTTTGGGGGAGAATGGCAAACATCCTGATATCTTGGGCATCCGGGGCAAAGATGCCTTCCCCGAAATATGGGACACCATTGGCCCCATGCTCCAGAATGTTAGACAAAATGGAGAGCCCACCTGGAGCGAAAATCAACTGATTCCTTTTTACAGGAACGGGCGGGTAGAGGACATATATTGGACCTTTAGCTACAGCCCCTTGTTTTTGGAGGATGGCACCATTGGCGGGGTGCTCACCACCTGTATGGAAACCACGGCCGCCGTGACCAATCTAAAGCGGGTGGAGGAAAGTGAGGATGCCCTGCAATTTGCCATAGATGCCGCCAATTTGGGCACTTGGGATTACGATCCCCTGAACAATCTGGTGAGATACAATGAGCGCCTAAAGAGTTGGTTTGGTTTGGAGGGAAAATCAGAAATGGGGCTGGAAGATACCACCATTGCCATAGACCCAAAGGACAGGCCCCGTGTGGAAAAAGCCATTGCGCGGGCCATGGATTCCAACACCACTGGGCAATATGACATTGGGTACCGCATTGAAAATAAAATCACGGGGCAGGAACGCTATGTTAGGGCCATGGGCCGGGCCTGGTTCAATGTAGAAGGGGTCTGCTACCGGTTCAATGGTACGCTTCAGGACAATACCGAACAGCAGCGGGCCCACGAGGAACGCCTAAAGCTGATCGCCTTGATAGAGACCAGCCAAGAGCTCATAGGATTCAGTAACATCCAGGGCCAAATAGAATATGCTAACCCCGCATCCCTTAAAATGTTGGGCTGGAAGAACATTCAAGGCAAGACAGTAAAGGATTGTGTTTATCCACCGGATATGGATAAGGCCCAAAAGGCCCTGGACGCAGTGATGAAGAAGGGTGCCCATACCATAGAACTGCGCTTGCACAACCAAAGGACAGGAGCCCCATTTTGGATTTTGTGGAATGCTTTTCTCATCAATGATCCGGAAGAAGGGGCACCCATAGGCTTGGGTACGGTGAGCATTGATATAGACCTGCAAAAGCAAAGGGAAAAAGAACTGGAACTCGCTTTTGCCCAATTGCAAGAGGAGAAAAACAATTTTATGGCCATGATCCAACAGGCCCCGGTGGGCATTGCGCTTTTCATTGGGAAGGAGCACGTGCTGGAGTCCATAAATGACCGGGCCGCCCTATTGCTCAACGGAGATCGGAACTTTTTGTTGGGCAGGCCTTTGCACAAAATCCTGCCCGAGCAGAACACAGGTCTGTTGGGCCTGCTGGATGAGGTCTTTGAAAAGGGCACCACGGCACAACAACAGGAAGTGCCCATTACTTTATTGCGCAACGGTAAAAAAGAAAAGGGCTACTTTAATATCGTGTTCCGCTCTTTTCGGGATGGGCAGGGCACTACCATTGGCACCATGGCCATTGCCAATGAGGTTACCCAGACCGTGCTCCTAAAGCAGATCTTGGGGGAAAATGAGAGAAAATTTAGAAAGATGGTGATGCAATCGCCCATTCCCATGGCCGTGTTCCGCGGCCCCGACCTCATTATTGAAATGGCCAACAAAGTAATGCTGGAAACCTTTTGGCACCGGGAAGAAAGCGAGGTGTCGGGCCGGGGGCTGGCCCAGGTCTTTCCGGAGGTCAAGGACCAGAAATATTGGCGGGCGCTGCAACAAGTCTTGGAAACGGGCAAGCCGTTGTCCGAAAAGGAATCCTTTGCCTATGTGGACCACCAAAGGGGTCGGGAGGAGTTTTATGTGGATTATGACTACGAGGCGCTCCATGACGCCGATGGGCATACCACCGGGGTCATGATCACGGTAAACAATGTAACCCAAAGTGTTAAGGCGCGTAAGAAACTGGAGCAATTTTCCAGTGCCCTGGAGCGCGAGGTGGAAAAACGTACCCATTTGTTGTCAAAGGCAAACGAGCGCTTGGCCATGGCCAACAAAAAACTGAAAGATTCCAATGCAGACCTGGAAAGCTTCGCCTATGTTTCCAGTCATGACTTGCAAGAGCCCTTGCGCAAAATTCAAATGTTCACGTCCCGTATCGCGGAACGGGACGCGGGTACCTTGAGCGAAAAAGGGCAGCGTGATTTTGACAAAATAGTCACGGCGGCCTCTAGAATGCGCGGTCTCATTGATGATCTCCTGGCCTTTTCAAGGGCCAATACCCAAGAATTAAAATTTGAACGCAAGCAACTGAGAACCTTATTGGGCCAAGTTCTGGAAGATATGGACGAGAAAATCGCCCGATCCGGGGCACGTATCCATATTGGGAAATTGGGGTCGCTCCCCGTCATTCCCTACCAATTAAGGCAAGTCTTTCAAAATTTATTGGATAATGCCATCAAGTTTGCGAAAGCGAATGAGGAACCACTGATCCGTATTGAGGCCAGAAAACTGCCCGGAGATGAAAAGGAGCGGTTGGGGCTCTTGCCCCAGCAGTCTTACCTACATCTGCAGTTCCGGGACAACGGCATTGGCTTTGAGCCGCATTATGAGGAAAAAGTGTTCGATGTTTTTCAGCGGCTTCACGGAAAAACGGAATACCAAGGCACGGGTATCGGGCTGGCCATAGTCAAGAAAATCATGCAGAACCACAATGGTGCCATTAGGGCCCAATCCACAAAAGGGGAGGGCACCACCTTCCATCTGTACCTGCCAAAGGATTGAAGAATTTTTTGGGCTCAAAAAAGCCTACTTGCCCCCTCTTTACAAAGAGCGCTTATGGCAGCACCAAGGTTGCGAGTCCCTTTGTTGGGCAGCGAGATTGGCCTTGGCCAAAACAAAAATGGGGCGGGCAACGCAGCGCGCCGAATATGGGTTTTTAAATATGCCCTACGGCGGGGAGGCCGCCGGGAAGTCATCCAAGGTGGCTGCGATGTATTCCGTAAGGGGCACGGCAGACGCCCTGCCCGCTTTGGGTGCCTTTGCCTTTCCCCTCCACAGGGTCTTCTTGGTGCTGCGGTCTATCGCCTCAATGACAATGCCGGCCCTCTTGTTGTCCAGATGCTTGATTTCAAAGCCCATTAAATCATTGAAGCGGGCATGGTCCCAATAGTAGTAGGGATCGTATTGCGCGGTAATGGCATCTGCCCCGTCCGGCTTTTCCGGATGGGCGTACACCGGCTCTTTGTAAACCGCCCCGTCATTGGCGTAGTGGGCGTTGATCACCATAAGAAGATCCGGGGCATCCCTGTCCACTTTGTACCCCAAGGACCGTAGTTTTTTGTTCATGGCCCTAAGAAGGTTTTTGGAGACCATACCGTTCTGCCCGGCGTTGGGGGAGCTTATCTCAAAATTGGTGTTGGGCAGATAGGCATAGGTTCGGTGCCGTTCCCAGCTGGGTGCCAACGTTTCGGTCGTAATGATGGGCTTGGGCCCACACCCCAACAAAAGGCAGCCAAGGGCGCCCATAAAAATGATGAAAGAAGATTTTTGCATGGTCATTTCTCTAAGTTTTATTGTTCTGCCTTTACGGTATCCCTCTTTTTGGAGGGCCTTGCTTCCGCCTCAACCTTGTGCAGCACATTTAAGATGTGCCCCAACCCATGAGCGCGCCCGGGCACTGACAGTAGGACCGAAGACGCCCCATTCCGTCCCCATTATCCTTGATAGGCCAGACGACGTTCTTCCCGCTCGGTGGGATATTCCTCAAAAATCAAATCAATGTAAGACACCAATTCCGGTACCGCGTTGCGATCGTAAAATGAGTCGGTGGCTTTGCCCTCCCAAAGGATTTTCTTGCCACGCCGTTCAATGACCAAGACGCTTAGACTCCCTTTTACTTTTTCGGTGGGCAGTCCTGCATAGTTATGGATAGCGTTCATTTGGGCATACCCTGCATAAGCGTAAGGCGCATAAAACGGGTTTACCGGAAGTGGGGCGCTGTAGGGAAAGGTGGCATAGGCAGGGGGCGGAGTCTCTTCCACCACGCGGATCATGACCAGTAGATCGGGATTGTTGCGATCCAAGATATAGCCGGCCCGTTTCATATTGTCGTGGACGGCCCTAATGATGGGTTCGGAGACCTCTTGGAGCTCTTTTCCCGGCCGGGAGGGCAGGTTGATGCTGTCGCCCGGCAAAAAGGCAAAAGAGGTGTATTCGGAAAGGTCTTTGTCCGTCTTCTTGGTCACGGCCACCTTCTTCTTTCTTAAAAACAGTAAAACGGCCACGATCATTAGGACCAATATGCCAAGCAGTATGTATATCATCATTTTTTGGTTTTAGGGTATGTTTAATTTTGGGGCCATACGTTCATCCCCATCCGTAACCCGGGTGTGGGCCATACGTTGGGCCCTACCATTTTAGTTATCGGGAAGGAATCTTATGATTTTATGTTCCCTAGGCATTGGCGCCCCCAAACTCTCCGAACGCGAAGAAAAGAACAACGGTGATCACGGCCAGAATTAAAATGAGCATGCCAACAATGGTGATCAGAGTGCTCTTTTTTTGTGTTTTTTGCCTGCGGGCAGATTTCAGGTCTTTGTTTCGTGTTTCCATAAGCATACTTTTCTCCCGGGAAGGTAGGGGTTCTTTATGGCCCACCTTGACGGTATTGCCCACAATGGGTGCTTCATAAGGGCCATTTTCTGAAGTTGTTTTTTTAAATGAAAAGAATATGGGCAAAGCCAAAGTGACATCCGTCCCATTCTTGGCGAGAAGCGAACCAGCCGCACATTGGCGCCATCTTAAGCATGCTTTTCTTCGCCGGCCGTTTCGGGACCTGTTATGGAGGGTACTTCTTCCGGCATCAAATCTTTGGTATGGGAGAGGGCGCTGGCGCTGTCCCTAAAATAACAAGTGGCCAGGCCTAGGTCGGAGAGCTTGTTCAACTTGGCCTGTACCTTTGTTTTTTTGTTGGAGGTGGTTTGGCGGATGTAAACGGCCAGCACGTTTTCTGGAAACATCTGGCAGATTTTTAGATAAATGTCCGGGTCTTTCTGGCTATCGTCCCCTAAAAGAACAAAACGCAGTTCGGGATAGAATTCCAAAAGGTGCTTTATTTTGTGGAATTTGTGGTCGTGGCTGCCGCCACCGGTGAACAGGAAGTCGGCCAGTCCCCGTTTTATGTCCTTCAGTTTCAACACGGCCTTGGGCAGCCCGTGCTTGTGCGTAAAATGCGTTATAAAGGGGTAGAGGTTCCATTCACTGCTGCTCACGTAAAAGAAGGCATTGGTCTGTGTGGCGCTCTTTTTGCCCATGGTGGAAAGGAATTGATAATGTGTCACCACATCGCCAAAGACCTTTCGTTTATTGATGTTCCGGGTAAGCAGCAGGTATATCTTCTTGAAAAAGGTATCTGAGTGGGAGACCAAAAAAGTGTCGTCTATATCCGAGATAAAGCCAAATTCACCGGGATAGGGCTTTATGAACTCGCCCTGCGCCCGTTGCACCACCTTATGGTATTGTGCCCGGATTTGGTACGAATGCCATCCAGGTTCGATGGAAACGGTATAGGGGATGATAAACTGGAAAAATCCGTCCTTCATGCTGCGGGTGGTAAACGTTTGGTTGCGAAATCTTAGGGACACCTCCGCATGGGCCAAGGTCTTTACCCGGAACAGTTTGATCATGTTCAAGGCAAACTTTAATTTTTTAGCGTTCAAGGGAAAGTCGCTCGGAGCCTTATCTTTAAAGATATGGCCAGACACAACGATCTGGGCCGTGTTGGCGTACCCCCGGTACAGTGATATTTTGATTTCCATATGGGAAAAAACTATTTTTTGATTGAAAAAAACGGTCCTAAACCTTAAAAAAATGACCCTGAAGAAAAAAATGGTGTTGGCCGTGGTCAATCCGGTTTCCGGCAATGTGGACAAAGCGCCCCTGGTGCAAGAGCTCAGGCGCTCGCTTCCGGCGCAGCATGATTTGGAGCTCTTTGAGACCACGGGGAAAGGGGACGGCGCTTTGTTGCGGAAACGAGTGAACCAACTGTCTCCGGATAGGGTACTGGTCATTGGGGGGGACGGTACCCTTCATTTGGCGGCCACCGTGGTGCGCCACCGCCAGGTGGTCATGGGCCTTGTACCCGCCGGCTCCACCAATGGTTTTGCCCACGAGCTTGGCCTACCCGCCCAGCCCGGAGATGCCCTAAAAGTGGCCCTCGGTGAAAACCTTATGGAGGTCGATGCCCTAATGGTAAATGCCCATCTGGTATTGCATACCGCCGATCTGGGCCTCAATGCCGAGCTGGTACAACGATATGACGATGGCTCTGTACGCGGCCGGTTGGGTTATTTGCTGCAGAGTGTGCCCACCCTTCTGGAAACCCAGGCCCCCTATAAATTTCAAATAGCGGCCCATGGAAGGGTAGTGGAACGGGAGGGCATCATGATCGTATGCACCCATTGCCGGCATTTTGGTACCGGCGTGGAGATCAATCCAAAAGGTGTCATCAACGATGGTTTTTTTGAGCTGTTGCTGTTCAAAAAATTGAATATGGTGCAAATTATCTCCACCCTTTTGGGCAACATCCCCATGGACCATGACTTTGTGGAACGTATTCGCGCCAAGGAGGCCATTGTTGGCGTAAACGAAAAAGTGGCGCTGCAAACCGATGGGGAACCTAGGGAGCCTACCGCCAAAATTAACGTCAAGAGCTTGGAAAGGGCCTTTACCTTTGCCGTAGGTGGGCAAGACGGCCTGGCAGGGAACGGGCAATGATGCCATGGCAAGTGGCTTCACTGGCAGGCATCCAGCCTCTTAGGGGCCAGGTTGCCCATTGGGACCAGATGGGGCTTTGTGCTTCAAGGCCAAAAAAATAGTCGTTTAGCGCACGATGGTGCCCGCGAGCCATTTTTGCATCAATCCGGGATTGTGGGTGATCGGCACCAGGTGATAGGTGGAAAACTTGTTTAGGATGGCCGCTTTTTCCAGCGGTTCGGACACGACGGAAACGGGCCACAGGTAATTGGAATGGATCAAGGAAAGCTGTCCTTTTTCCTTCAGTAAAAAACCCACATGGCCTTTATCGAACCCAATAAAGTAAAGCCCCTCTTCGGCGTAGGCGTCCAGGGCATCCATCGCTTCTTGTGCGGTTTGGGCCGTAATTGTGGTAATGGCGCTGCCGCTGCTGATCATCTGGGCCTCGTCCAAGGGCCCTTTTTGCGCCATGTGATAACGATTTAGGTTGAGCCCCATGTCCCTTAAGGTCGTGGACACAAAGTAGCCACAGGCAATACTGCCTTTCTTGGGTACCGCGGTATGTCCATTGAAGGTCCATTCGGTTCCGTACCAATGCGGAAAAATCCGGTTCACCAAATGCGCCGTGAACCGTTGGCCCACCTGATGGGATTCCAAGGTCCGGTGCCCTGCAACCGTTTTTAGGTGATGGGCCAGTTCCTTGCCCGCCTTCTTTTCGTCATCATAGCTGCCAAGGGAACGTTCGGTGTTTCCATCTTCTTCCACCTTTAATTCTTCTTTCACCCCCAATACTTCAGATGCGGACACGGTGCCCATCACTGAAACGGGAGGGGTGGCCATTGCCCTTTCAGAAGCGATGGGCAACGATTGCTGAAAAAGGCCAAAGATGGCAAAAAGGGGAAACATTAAAATAAACATCATACTACATTCGGTTTTCGCGTTCACTAGGGCAACGTAAAAAGGGCATCGTAATTTTATGGTTTATGTTAAATTCACCAATGCCTCGTTCTTTTTTTTCTTGAGGCGAAACTGTCCGTTCTCCAGACACAAATCAGAATACACCGGTCTTGACTCCTTTTTTTGCCTTACCACGGTCCGGCCGCGTTTGGCCGCCCTCATTGGGGAAAACTACACCTCCAGATTCACGCCCCACCACACGGCGTAGTCCCTCGGGGTCAGTGTGCGGTTGCTCTGATAGCCTTGGTCCGCAATCTTTATACCAATGATCTGGCCTTGGGTGTCCCATACGTAGCCCAAGAAAATAAAGCTGTGCCCAAATGGATCTAAATTGGGGTCATCGCTGCCGCGCACCACTTTTTTATAGTCCTTTTTGTGTCGCCACACCTGCATGGGAGATCCGGGACGCAGTTCCCCTTTCCAAATCTCCCTGCCGGAAACCAGTTTGCCCATGCCGGCCTGGGCCAGGGCGCCCGCACTGCCCTTTCCGCGGTACTTTTTGGGCAAGCTTCGCCAACCTTTGTGGGTGCCGGAGGTGGTGGCGTAGAGATGGTCAAAAACTTGTTCTGGATTGTAATGGGCGGTGGCAATACTATCTGGAAGGGCCTCGTAAATGCTCTTATGGTACACATCCTCATAGGCTTGCAAAATCCTGGACTTACTTGCGGTAAGGCAATGCCCACCGGGATTTTTGTTTTTACTGTTCACGTAATTGTCCACAAGGCGCTGGGCCATGGGGTACTGGGGCCGTAGCTTGGCGGCAGGGCCTGCAAACCGCACCGTGTCCGTGATGGCCGGGCCTGTCGTATCCATCAATACCACCTTCTTCTTTATGGGCTTGGGGATGCTGCTGTGTTCCACGGTTACCGTATTGGCCAAGGTATCCGTGTACAATATCGTTTTGGTATCCAGTTCCTTGGTGCTGCCGCAACTCCCAAAAAGGAAAATAGTGGCGAGAGCGCCCCACAAAAACCCATATGTCCCGTTAAGGGGCAATGCCTGGGAACTAGGGCTGTTCTTGGCGCTAATATTGGGGGAACAAAATCTTGTCCACCCCGTGGACCACCCCATTTTCCGCTTTTTCATTGGCTAAATTTATCTTGCTCCGTTCTCCGCGCTCATCGGTAATATACAATTGATCGCCCAATAGGGTCAAGGCCAAATATCCGCCTTGTAGGGTTCTTAGGCGTAGAACGCCCTCATTCAATCTAATGGTGCTCACCAGCGTGGCGCGGTCATACACTTCGGGCACCAAATGGTAGGAAAGGATTTCCTGCATCTCCGCCGCGCCGGCGGGGGTCTTCAATTGTGCCAAGGCAGCATCATCCAATTGATCGAAAGCATCGTTTCCCGGGGCAAAAATAGTCACGGCATCCACACTGTCCAACCGTTGGGCCATTTCCGTGCTGTACAGCGCCTTCACAAAGGCGTCATAAAACCGGGCATGCTGCATAATGTCCAATACGGAACGCGCATCGTTAAAGGTGAAATCAGGCGGAAGGTCTCGCCGCTCCTCCTCAAGTATGGGCGTATTTTCGGGGATGTCATAAGAGGTGTTCCCGGGTTCCTGAGCCACAAGGTGAAACGTGATCATCAGATGCGCAAGGCAAAGCCAAGTTATCGATTTCTTCATTTTGTTCTTTTTTATTTGTCTAAGTTTAAGTGTTGTGCCTTGGTTTCCTTGACGGAGATGTGTTTTTTATTGATGGGATAAGAGACTGTGCGCCCACAGGACATGTGCTGCCGGGAGCACTTTTTAAGGTACCTTGTTTTTAGTTTGGATAAACACCAGACACCCCATACGTTTAAAATGTGGGAAGCAAGCGCGCTTCAGGTATGGATTTTAAAAGGAACACCGCAGGTATTGGTTCCGTTGGAAAAGGGACGTAAACTTTTATAGAGCAAGGTTTTAAGCTGGTTGTAAGAATTTGGCTTTTGCAGGTAACCATTGGCACCCAGGGTCTTGAACGCTTCCACTTCACGGGGAACAAAGGAGGTGGAATAAATGATCACCGGCAGGTCTTGGACACGTTCGGTGCCCCTTATTTTTTTAAGGCATTCCCGTCCGCACATCAACGGCATGTTAATGTCCAAATAGACCACATTGGGCAATGGGTTTTCCTTGATCATCAGTTGTGCCATTAAATGAATGCCATCGTCAAAATGGTGCACGGCACTGCGCAAGGGAAGTTCTTGCAGGGCATCCACAAAGAATTGGCGATCGTCCGCATCGTCATCGGCCAAATAAATGTGCACTGGTCTTTTTAAGTCGGTTCCTTTCACGTGTTGCTGGTGCTACTTCCCACTTGCCTAAACAAGTGAACCCGTTGAGATAAAAGTCATAAAAATGAACAGTGACGCAAAATAATTTGGTGGTTTGCGGCAACAAAGGTTTGGATACAGTTCATTTTTGGCGTTTTGTGCCCTTTTTCAACATCAGTATGGGAATTGATGTCTGGAATAAATATCCAGAAAAATTTTTGGGCGAGAAATTTTTTGGGCATAGGCTGGGTTTACGTTCGTTGCCCCGAACTTTGGGTCTTGCCCTGCCATGGAAATTTCCCTTCCAATTCCACTTGTAGGGACAAGCTCAAAAAGGTCCTTATGAGCACTATGAGCCCCAATACGGCAACGGATCGCAGGGTAGGGGCGGTAACCACGGTGGCCATAATGTCTGCGGCGATCAAGACCTCCAGCCCCAATAAGATGGATTTCCCCACGCGCTGCCTCAGCGCAGAATATCCCAGATCCTTTGTCTTGCTCCCTTGCACCAAAAAGACGCCCAGGCTGTAAACCGTACCCAGAAAGATGACCAGGACCCCAATGCTTTCCGTTGTTTTGGCCACGTAATCTATGTATTGCGACATCCATTCCATATGAAGTTCTTTATGTTATCCAACAGCCTTTGACCGTATAATGGGACACCGTAGGTGCCAGGCGCCGGGATATTGCGGTATGCAAGGCATTGCGCTTGCTGCCCTTATTGCTGTTCCTGATCTTCCTCTGGATCGACCAAAGGATGGTCGGACACGCCCAAACCCACGATCTTAATGATG
Organism: Maribacter aquimarinus; assembly: GCF_047345505.1. Taxonomy (NCBI): domain Bacteria; kingdom Pseudomonadati; phylum Bacteroidota; class Flavobacteriia; order Flavobacteriales; family Flavobacteriaceae; genus Maribacter; species Maribacter aquimarinus. The sequence goes on from NZ_JBLFEO010000028.1 coordinate 36,004, forward strand.
TTGGCCACGGTATTGTAGAGCATGAGCACCACCACGATCAAAGCGGCGGAAAGCAAACTGGAAAGGGCCAGGGACAGGTAGTAAATAATACTGTACCACTGGGTGGGAACCCCCTCTGCTTCCACAATGGGCAGGTTAAAAAGGAGGAAGGACATTACGGCCGCAATGAATACGCCCGTATCCAACTTGGCAATCTGCAGCACATGTTTGTAGTGGTCCTTTTTCAATTGGGACTCCGATCCACTGCTTATGCCCAGCAAGGTAAGTAGCAGCGCCAATATGGTGGCGGAGGCCAGGGCAATGGTATTGCAGAGCGTGTTAAGGCCGGAGAGGGAGTTTTTTATGAGCACCTTAGCCTCATGGCCACTGAGCTCGCCCAACATGATGGACCCCACCAAGAGTATGAGCAGGGAAAGGAGGCCACCAATGGTTGCCCTTTTGGTATATGCGCTAAGTTGTAGGTTCATACGCTCGGTGTTGTTCAAGCTTGCCTGCCCTTGGTTAGGCTTCTTGTCCTTAATGTTTTGGATGGTGCACACTGGCCAGCGGCACAAAATGGTTTATGCCAAGATATATGGCCAGCAGCATTTGGCGGTGCCCTAATGAAGAAAAAAAGAACGTAAAATTGGGGATGGAATGTTTTAGCATCAACCCTACATCCAATAAAATACAGGGAACTACGGGACTGTGGGTATCTTGCAGTACAATTTGTGCAATATGGACAAGAGCAATCAAAAAGATCACCCCGGTTCTGTTGATTTGATCAACGCTAAAAAATCAATTATTCGCTATTATCAGCTGGCCCTGTTAAAAATCAATGACGCACGACTTTCCAAGTGGATGAGGGAGCGCAAATGGGAACATGAAGAAGAGGTTTCCCGCCTTGGGCGCCATTTTCCTGAAGAGTGCTTAGCTCCCCGTACCAATCGTTTAAATGGGCGCACCGAAACCCAAGGGACCATTTCCATTCCGCTGTACTTTAAGCTGGACAATGAGCGCGAACTGCTGGATGAGGCCATACGGAGGGAAGGCGTGTTGAGGGACCGGTACAAAGCGGTGCGCAATCAATCCCTCGCTGCCCAGCCCTTGGAGGCCCTATTGCGGTTGCAAATGAACCGTTTGGCGCTTCGCGTTGCGGAGGCGGAAACGTTTTTTCCTCCATTTGTGGCACCATCTTCCCCACCCGAGCAGAACGATAAAACCTTAAATGGTTCACAAACAGCATGACCAATGAAGAACAAAGCCACATACAATAGAGAAGTTCGGACCCTTTTGGCCAAGACCATCCATCTGGCCCAGGTCTATGCGGAGGCCTGTGACATTTTGGACCGGGTTAAGATCTGTGCCCTTTTGAACGAAAGTGCCTCAGAAAACCTGGACATGGCCGCGCAGTTGTCCCAGCTGCTGCACCCAGAACTTCCCCAGGGCCGTTTGGGTACGGCACAGCAGCTGCAATTACAAAAGCGCCCCATCATTTTTTCGGGCGTGGATTATGACCTGACCTGTAAAGAAATGGTGGACAAAATAAGAAAGCTTCAAGATGAACTGGTTGCCAGCTATGAATCGCTGAGGAAAAACACTGCGGACGTACGCCATGAACAATTGTTTACGGACCATTGCCGCGTGTACAAGAAAAGAAAGGACAAGTTGGATTTTTATATGGGGCAGGAAGTCTTCTATGTGGGCCCGATGTCTGCCATGGATTGAAAGAAGAAAAGAATTGGCACCACATTAAAACAATGGGGCGGTAGCTGCACTTGGGACCGTAATATGGAGCACGTTGTCCTCAAAGGTAATCAGGGTCTTGCCCAGATCATAGCGCTTGGGCACTTTAAAAGCTCGTTCAAAAACCTTGTTTCTAGAGATTTGTTCCTCTTTCGTCCGGCTCGTATGGAGTCTTTCTGAAGGTTTCCGCCAAACTTGTACAATGACACGGTTTTCCCTGAAGTTTACGTTAAGATCATTGCGGTCCCATTGGGGTGCCCTGACCTTTATGATAAAGTGGGTCCCAGGTTTGGCCTCGGTGATCACGGGCAGGGCACTGCCTGCAGATACTACATTTCCCTGCTTGGGCCAATGACCATCAATAAAATAATGGTCTGATCGTAGGCTCTCTTTATCTTTAATGGCGTTGGTATTGTAAATAGGTTTCATCTGTTGCTATTTATTTGTTTTTTAAAGTGAGACCTGCCCGTTCCGTTTCAGGCGGGTGTAATTCTCCATTATATATTTCGGTTGATATCCAGCATGGTTATGGCTCATTTCATAGTTTCTTTTTATGTGTTCCATTTTTATGAACCTCTATGTTCCCTGCGCTAAATTTCAAGGAGTTATATTCCTTAACCCCGATCCGTTTGTATGCCCACGTTTGCCTTAGGGCGCTATGGGCACGGTTCTTTTTTCTTGGCGTTTGGCAATCCGCATTAACTGCCTCGCCAGCTTTTTGGGTTTCTCCAAGGGAATGAGGTGACCGCACTTGCCCATGGCCACCATGGCCGGTCTGTTCAGATAAGGCAATACCCGTTCGTATATATGTTTCTCGGGAATTACGGGATCGGCCTTGGCGTAAATTACCGTGGCGGCCACATCCAAATCGCTGATGCGATCGGCAATGTCATGCTGCATGCCTTCATTGAGCCACCATGTCCAGGTGGCGGGGTCTACCAAGAGTTGCGATCGTACCGCCAGGTGCAATTTTTTCTTGCCCAATCTTTTGTGGGTTGCCCTTTGAACGGTTTTTAGGGCTTCCGCCCTGTTGGGGTGCCTTAACATCCGCTGCCTTTCCGCAACTTCCATCGCTTCCGTGGTGGGTGGGGACGGGGCTATGAGCACCAAGTGTCTTGGAGGATTGGAAACCATGAGCTTGGCGGCATACAGAACCAATTTCCCGCCCATGGAATGGCCGCACAAAATATAGTCTTCCAGTTGCAGCGCTTCAATGCGGGCATTGATATATTTGGCAAAGTCGTAAATGGAAGTTCGGGGCATGGCATCGGTTTTGCCAAACCCTGGCAGGTTCAAGAAAACACAACGGTAGCGCTTTTCCAAACTTTTGGCCATCCAGCGCCAGCTTTCGGCGTATCCTCCAAAATAATGTACAAAAACAAAGGTTGTTTTGGGTTGGTGCCCTTGTTCTTTCCTCTTTTTCATGCCACAATGGTATTGGATGTGCTTTCGTTTTCCTTTTTTAAGGCTTCCACTGCCTTGATGTGCTCGTTGATCACTTGGTGCAAGTGCTTGGGCAAGGAAGCATTTGCCAGAATAAAGATTGCTTCTGAGCGCATCATCGCATCGGCCAGCTGCATTTTTTGTGCAATGGCATCCCTTTGGCTGGCATCCAAAAGCTTTTGGGATGTGAACCAAAATACCACGGCCTTGCACCGTTCCGAAGGGTAGTAGGGCAGTTCATCTCCACAATCCATTAAAAAAGTGAGCATTTGCGCCTGAAACCGGTTCAATATCTGCAATCGTTCTTGGGCCATTTGTAGGGTTTTGGCCTCGTGAGTACGTAGCACAAACTCCTCCAAGGTTTGCTTGGCCACCTTAACCTTGTTCAGGTAAATATAGATTTTACGGCATGTCTTATAGTCCAAGGGCATGATATGGGGTTATGGGTCATGTTCTGTTTTTAAGGAACGGTGGCCGTTCTGGGAGCAATGCCTAGGGCTTCCCACCCACGGGACAGGTTCTTATTTCAATTCCCCTGAGCGATACATAGTGATTTAGGGCAATTACGGCCCTATGCAAAAGGGCAACGGGCCAAGGATTTATCGTACCACAGAAAAGTAATTTCAGAATTGGTACAATATCCCTTCCAAGGTATGTTCCGCATCACTGTTCAAGGTAAACAAAATTCCACATACCCGTACAACCCCTACTTTTTAACGTCCCTTTTCCTACCGATAGGGCTCTTTATGAAGATGGCGGCCCTTTTTTCACTTTTACGGTAGGAATACACGCTCCGTGGACAGCATATCCATTCCTTGTTCTTTTTAAAGGCAAAACTTAATGCTTTAGCGCTGCACCATACGGTTGTCTGGCCTTATACTTAGGGGTGTTTAACCTTTTGGGAGGCACTGTAGGCCCAAAGTTGCGGAGCTCCCAACAACATACCCGAGAATGATGAAAAAAGATGAATTGATGGGAAAGGAACTGGCCAATCTGTATGCGATGGCAAAACAAGTGAACCAATTCTTTGCAGATCGTACCATCTCCTTCCTGTCGGACTACAGCCATGGCCTATTGAGCCAATACCGGGCCGTGAGCAGAAACAATGAAAACCAAGTCTTGGAGAGCCTTAGGCGGTTGGAAATAAACCCCGGCAACACGGTGGACTCCGTGGTGCGGGAAATATTGGAGAATCTGAACGATATTCTTTCCAAAAAGGATTTGGAAGACGATGTCCGGGAAATGGCATTTGTCATGTCCCTAAACCGTTTGGTGCACTACCACATGGCCAGTATGGCCAATCTGGAGTACGGCACCGAAGCGTTGTAACAGGAATGCGATGTTTTGGGGCAGCAACGGCCCTAATCATCGGCATCGGTATTAATGATCAAGAACTTAAAACAAGAACAATATGAAACCCACCATTATTTTGGGAGCAGCGTCTGCCCTAATGCGAAGTAAAAGAGCAAAACTCTTGTTTTTGGGGTTGCAGTTTGGTTATCTCACCTACAGATTGGTGAAGGAAAAGCGCCAAAAAGATATGGCGACCGAACATTCCCATTGAGCTTGGATTGTCCATTGAACATTTGGGAACGGCGGTGAATTCCGTTAAACACCATCGCTGGGACAAGTTTTTCCCGATCACCTTGGCGGTGGCGGTCAGTGTTTTTGGTTCATTGCGCTTTGCGCCCTAAAAAGGAACGTGCGAAATCATCATCCGGTAAAAACGGCCGCCCTGTGTATTGCGCAAAGAATTTATTGGATACGGAAACCGTTAGCGGCGCATTGTGACTACCTTTTCCCAAAGTGTTCAAATACGTTGAGCACATTCATTTAAAACCTGATTATTATGTTAAAGTGGACGATGATATTTGTAGTGCTGGCCATTGTTGCGGCCATATTCGGTTTTGGGGGCATTGCCGCCGGAGCTGCGGGAATTGCCAAAATCCTGTTTTTTATTTTCTTGGCACTGATCGTTATTTCCTTGATTACCGGAAGGACAAACAAGGTGTAGGTGCAAAATTGTAGTGCTTAAAAATGGCCCTGATCAAATGGTTGGGGCCATTCTACGGTCAAGGTAAAATTAAGGTGCTCCAAATGGAATATATCAAACCCCAGGCAGGTTAAGAAAAGATAGAATTTACAGGCCGTCTTTATTTTTGTATGCCGTTTGCACGGGTTCCATTCTTGAGGAGTTTCTCGTATTTATGGAAGAAATTTGAAACTGTAATCTCATTGGAATGACACAGCGACCTCACATAAGAAACACTAAAAAATGTGGGCAAAAATCTACCGAGGGGCATATCCATATACCAAGGAAAAAGGAACGCGGTGCAGACTCGAATAAGGCTGAAGAGGCAGACGCGCTGCGGCGTGGTGCCGATCTTTATGTTCCGCTGCGGCCCAAGAAAAGCTTTTTGTCTGCCTACGACCCTTTGGAAAGTATGCCGTGAGCACCCCTTACGGCCCATTTAATATGGTTCTGCCATTGTATTTGTGGGTGAACCCCTTGATTTATAATTTGACTTAGGACCAGAAGACGTAAGACCTAGGATTTTATACTTGTAGTTCTTTGAATGATAGGGGCTTACTTTGTGGGTGCTTGTGATCGGACCTATTTTTTGGTCTTACGTTATAGAGTACTAAGTCTGGCCAAAACCATTTTCGTTTCCACAACATTCGTGGTAGAACCATGAATATGGGTGGGGGCACGGGAAATTGACCGATGGTGGACAAATTTTTCACAAGGGTTACCTTCCGGAACATCCCTCCTGTTTCAATACCGATTTTAAGGACCTATCTGCTTGTCCAGATACCCAAACAGAAGATTCACCAACACTACGGAGGCGGTCAAAAGCACCAGTTCCCAATACATCTTAAATGCGGCAAGAGCACCCAGTGCAGCGCTGCACCAAACGGTGGCAGCGGTGGTGAGCCCCTTGACGCTGTTCTCCTTTTGCAAGATGACCCCGGCCCCCAAGAAACCAATTCCGGTGACCACTTGCCCCAAAACCCGGGTAATGTCCACATCGTCCATTCCCTTGAACTTTAGGGAAATCAAAATAAAGACCGCTGCACCCAGGGCCACTAGGGCATTTGTTTTTAGACCGGCACTTTTGCCCTTGAGTTCCCGTTCCAGGCCTATCAAGAGACCGCCAATCATCGCTGCCAACAGGGGTATGGCAAAATCTATCAGTAGTTGCGCGTTCATTGGTCAATGTAACAGATTCTTGTCTTGTTCCAAAAATGGTTACGATTCTTTTTTGTGTTCCTGTTTTCTTACGGCCTTGCCCCGCGTAGGGCATCCAGGGCCATCCACTGATGCCCAATCCCAGGGACGGACAAAAATGCCCCAATGGATTCCTCTTTTGGCCGATGGACTTAAGACATTTATTTTGGCACCAGAAATGGAATCTTTGCTGGCCCAAGGGCCGGGATGCACCTGATCAATACGCCCCCGCATACATTTTGGTATAATCCTTTCTTTTATAGAGGGCGCTGTTATTCGCTTCGCGCTCTTCATCGCTAAAGCGCAATTGGCTGTCCTTGTGGTAAGACTCCAGCACTTGGGTCTCGTAATGCCGATCGATCATGCTTCCCGGTGCCACGCGTTTCGTTCCAGAGAAAATGTGGTGATCTAGCATTGGGGTGTTCACAATTTCCTCTTCCAGATTCAAGCTGACCATTCCCACCGGTACAATGAGATGGTTTTCACCCTCTTTGTTGAGAAAGCCGTGCGCCCCTTCATTTGCCGGGCTCTGATAGGTTTTATGATTGGTCCGTAGGATGGATTCATCCACTTCCACATCCAAGTACACCACCCTTTGGTCCTGTTTACTTACCAAGAGATTGGCCACGGTACCTATGTACACGCCATCCTTGTCTTTTAGGGGCCAGCCCCGCACATCTTTATCGCTGTCCGATACCTCGTAGTCCGATACCTCATTGAGATAATACAGGTTCCGGTCGTTATTGTTCGTCTTGCTCATAGGATTATATTTAAGGTTCTGGATTCATTTTTGTCAAAGCGTCCGCCGCCTCCCTGAAGTACGTGTTCACCTTTTCCTTTTGGTCCAGGGTGAGCACGGCGGGATCAATGTCTTGGGCCGCCCTGCGCACATCATCTATATCCTGGGAAAGGTCGGGAAACTTTTGGCGCTGTATTCCGGCCATCACCTGAGTGATGGAGAGATAGGCTTTTTTTATCTTATCGGCATGATCACCGTCCAAGGGATCCTTGGTGATCTCCCGTGCCCGTTGCACGGCCATTTCCAGTTCGCTGTCCACATCCACCCCTGTCACTATGGCCCGTTCAATGGTGGCGTTGATCAATCTCAACAGGGCCTCACTGGTATATTCATGGTCCAGTCCCATTTTTTCCGTGTTTCCTATAAAGGCGGTAAAGGCCTGTAATTGGGCATCTGGGTCTGCCAAAACATTGGTTCTGAAATCGTTGGCGGCTGCCCCGTTGGGAGTGTTGTCCCCGTTTTCCACTGTTGGGGCGCCGAGCTCTGTCTCCACCACCGAACCTTCTTTTGGTTCAGGGGCCCCGTCCGTATCGGCCATAAAAAACCAGGCCAATAGGCCCACGGCCACCAAGGCCCCCACGATCCAGCCCCAGGGCGTTTTCTTTTTTTTGATTCTGATCTCTGCCATAAGGTTTACATTTTGCGTTAGTACATCTTTTGGTCACGTGCGCATTGCTTGGTTCAAGATGTGCGCGCTTCCTTTGGAAAGGTAGGGGCACTTGGGAAAAGTTCTTGGCGGTATCGTGAAAAAACTGGATGCTAAACCTCGGACCTCAACAAGAAAGGCTCCATAGGACCTGAATGGCAAGATGTTACCGGACAAACAAGGGATGTGGCGGCAGACCAATGGCGGTGTTGCACTTGGGCAACCGTTGGAGAATATCATTACCGACACTATGGGATGTGGGTTAAAACAAAAAATATTGCGGCCACTGCTACGTAAGTGTTACCGCTCCGAGCGCAGCGCGCCCATCTGGAAAGGGTATTCGGGAAACGGCGGCTGCATTGAATTTCCACTGCATAAATACCAGTATTCATTGCACGTATGTTGAATTTAGCTGAACATTTCCACAGCCGGGCGGTTGCGTCCATAAGGGGTCAAGAAAGCCGGCTACGGTTGGGACAAACTTTACAGTTTCAGCAAAAAACTGTGTCTGTCCAGTTGGGAGGTGGCATACTGATAGCAGGTTTTCATGGCCCGGTCAATGACACTTCTCAAGGTTTGGAAATTATTGGGTTTTTGTATGTAGATGTTGGCCCCCGCCAACAGGGTATCTTCCATATCCTTTTCAGCGGAGGAGGTGGAATAGATGGCCACGAAAATATCGTTGTATTTGCTATGTTGTTTCAAATAGCGCAAGCACTCCAAGCCATTTTTAATGGGCATGTTAAGGTCCAGAAAAACAATTTCCGGAAGCTGCTCAGGATTGTTTTCCAAGTGGTCTATGAATTCCTGGCCGTTATGGCACATCTGGAGCTCGGATTTTACCTCCAAGGTCTCAAATGCCTCACTGAAGAGAAACCTGTCATCTTCATCGTCATCAACCAGCATCACCCTAAAAAAATGTTTTTTCATAATCCCCCGTTTATTTAAACATTTCCTGGCCCTGTACCATTACCAACTTATGTTTCCTACTATGCTTATTTCACTCAGTACCTCAGCGATTTTGAATTTATAAAAAGGCCCAAATCTTTCAACCTTTGCCTATTTGGAGGAAAAGTAATACAATCATTGCGAATTGACAACATCAAAATTAACATAAAAAGGGACAAACTTTTGTAGAATAAGGCATTCTGGCCCCTTTTTGAAGATTTTAAGCGGATGGCATCTGGTTTTGCGCTAAAAAACCACGATGGAACGCTGCTTTTTGACCACTGGAAGGGGAGCGTACAAAAAATGCTGTTTCTTGCTCATCCCTGGTTTTTTCTCTTGAAGGCCAAGGGGCTCTCCCCAAATCTTTGTTTGAACATCTTGTTAAAGTAACTGCCGTTGGCAAACCCAAGGGTTTGGGCCACTTCGGAGATGTTCAAGTGGCGCTGCAACAACAATTCCCTGCTTTTTTCCAATCTTAGATCATTTATATATTTAACAACCGTGGTAGCGAACATGGAACGGAACAGAAATTGAAGCTTTTTTGGGGAAAGTCCCACCCGTTTGGACAGCTGCTGTACGCTATGTTTTTGGCCAAGATGGCCATGGATATGTTCCACCGCATGTTGCAATTTTTTTAAGTCCTGGGCGTACAGCGGTAATTTTGGTTCAGGGTCGAGGTGGTTGCGATGCTCTTCCAACTGCGCCGCCAAAAGGGCCAGAATGGCGCTTTCCGCTTGTATGCTTCCCATGGCGGTGTGCGCATCCAGCCCCCGCAGGGATGTGATTATGTCCATGGCCTTGAAACTGGGTTGCCCTACATAATGCAGCCGTTGATCTGCATTTCTGGCAGACAGGGCAGCCACCATTTGCCCGCCCAGCTCTTGGAGGTAACTTCCGATGCGCCCACTCGCTGACCGGTGGTTTACGTTGATGGCCACAAACCGCAGGTGCACATCTTTGGGAAATGCCACTTGGGTGATGCCGTTTTCCGGGACCTCACTGATAATGTTCTGGTTGGGCCGTATGGTATGATGATGCTCTTCGTGCTGTTGTTTATGGAGGAAGTGGCCGGCAAGGACGTAGATGAAATAGAGATGCCGATGTTCCGTTTCCCGAATCTCGTAACCGATCTCCTCATTAAATTGAATGTCGTAGCAAAGACATGAGATTTCGGGAAATTCCAGGGCCAAAATTCTGCCTTTGCCAAGGGAATTGTTCAAAAGCATTTCGGCAGAGCGCATCCCGGTGCTCAGCTTGCCTTGCAAAACATCGCAAATGGTGTTCAAGGTCTGGAGGGCACTGGTCTTGTTGATCTGTATGGATGCCATGGTCACCGAAAGGCCGGGCCATGATGGATGATACCTTGCCCGCTGTGTTAACGAATTTGTTCTAAAAGTAGCGGATTTTTACCAATAAAATCGATAGGTTTACTTTTAAAAAGGAGTGATATGATGAGGTAAGGCTAAGGGCGGGGGCGCAAGCACAAAAGAATGCACGTTAAAATTTTTACCCTGCCTTGCTGGGAAATAAGTGCTATGCACAGGGTATTAACGTCTTAGATTCGGTGAATTGGAATCTGGGTCCGTACAGCTCTGGTTTTGGGCCGGTACGTTTTTGTATGGATGATCACGAAAGCACGAGGTATGGCTTGGAGCACAAGGCCAGGGGCCGCGGTTTCCGGCCTGTCACTTTTGGTCACGGTAGGTTTCCCACTGCTTCGCGGTCAAGAATAACTTGTAAACGGAATCTTTTTGTTTGTCCACCGTTTTTTGGGCCCTGCCCGGGGTGCCCGCGCCCGCCCGGGACGCCAATTTGTTCAGGGCGTTCTGTATTTCCCGCTCTTGTTCTGGGCTAAGGTTCAGGGCATCCTTCCTTGTTGCCAATGAGGGCTTGCCCTGCGGCCGTGAGTCCGTAGTTTCGTTAAGGATGTTCATATTGCCCCCCGTGGTGCCATTTCCCGTTATGTTCGGAATGTGCTTGCGCCTAGCGTGCGCGGGCGCCATATCTTCATCAACAGTTCCTTCCTTTGATCCACGGTTTTTCACTTCCGGTACAGTCTCTTTTGAAGACGATGCCCGATTCCCTTTTTTATCGCCCGATTGGCATGCGCCCAGCAGGGATATGACCATCAAGAGGGGCAGTAGCTGTGAGAGCTGGTGGGCAAGATTATGGATTTTAAAATTCATATCAAATCAAAATTTAACGTGCTTTTCAAATGTTTTTTTGAGGTCAGTAGATGGTTGCCTATTTTAGATCGAGTTGATAGCCAAAATGTCAGGCTGGGCGCCCGCCTGAATTGTAGTCGAGACAGCCGGTCGAAGCCCCCTTTGTCTGGCCAATGGTTCTCGACTGTCTGCCCGTTCGGTAGGCGGGCGCTTGAACTGACAACCGAAAAAACCATTCATCATATAGGAATCAAACAATTACCCTGTTCAATTAATCCGTATTGATCTACTCACCTCTATTTTTTTCCTTTGTGGGGGAGCCCTGCGTGCTGCGATACCATCATTTTTTGGTGCGATCGGTATTTTGGGCCTTATGCTTTTCACCGGGTGGTCCAGGGGTTGAAAAGGGTTAGAAGTTGGGGAAAAGTACCTTGTCAATGCCGTGTACCACGCCTTTTTGGGCTTGCATGTTGGGCATCTCAATGTAGGCCGGCGCTTCCATCTCATCCCTGAGCATTAACCGATTGTCTTTTAAAACAATATGGATACGGGTGCCTTGTAGGGTTTCCAAGGCAAGCGAACCGTTGTTTTCCCTTACTTTTTCAAGAAGGGTCGCCGTATCGTACGTACCTTTCAGCACATGATATTTCAGGAGGTCCGTTAGTTCGGCCTTTCCTTGGGGCTTCATCAGATCCCGCACCTTTTCCTCCGGGAGGGCACCGAAGGCGGCATTGGTTGGGGCAAACAACGTAAGGGCACCCATATCTTGCAAGGGCGCCACCAGTTGGGTGGATTTTAGGCCCTTCTCCAGTGTTGAAAGAGCCACTTGGGACATGACCACATCCACCACGTTCTTCATATCTGATGTTGTATCCGGCGCATTTGGGGCGCTCAGGGACAAAGACTCCTGTACCTCGTTGGCCACGGTAGGGGTATTTTCTTTTTTTTGCTCGCCGCAGCCCAAAGTGAGCACCACGGCAAAAAGGGCCATTTGTTTCAGGTGTTTTTGAGAAAGTGTTTTCATTTTAGCACGTGTTTTCATTTTTTGGATTTTTTTGGTTCCAAAAAATAAGTAGGAAAGATGGTTTTTTTGGGTGCGATGCCTCTTTTTATTGACGCTATGCCTGTGCCACAATGCTATGGAACAAATGGATCGGTGTGGCCACGGGTTTCCAGTGATTGCGTTAGCGATAGAACGATTACGGGCGTTGCCCATTCTTTTTGAGAGGTATCTTGTTCGCATCGATAAAAAAAAGGAAGGATGGCCAAAAGACAGTTGAAACGACACTTGGGGTTTTGGGACGTGCTCATGTTCGGGGTGGGCGGCATAGTTGGGGCCGGTATCTATGCCATAATCGGTCAGGCGGCCGGCCTTGGCGGCAATATGCTCTGGCTGAGTTTTGCCCTGGCCTCCGGGACGGCCATGCTCACCGCCCTTTCCTATGCAGAGTTTGTGAGCCACTTTCCCGATGCCGGTGGCAGTTATGAGTACATTAAAAAGGGCATTGGTCCCAAAACGGCCCTGTTCATGTCCATTTTTATGACCTTTACGGGCATTGTGGCGGCAGCGGCCATTGCCATAAGCTTTTCAGAATATTTTGGTAGGCTATTGCCCTGGCCCCGGTGGAGCACCATGATAGGGGTCATTCTGGTGATGGCGGCGTTCAACATCTTTGGTTCCAAGCACAGTTCGCGCTACAATGCGGTGGCCACGATAATCACCATTCTGGGTTTGCTCGTGGTCATAGGTTTCAGTGTGCCCGCTTGGGGCAACGAAGATCTGCTGCAATTGCCGCAACAGGGGTGGGGCGGCATTTTTGCCGGCGCTGCCCTTATCTTTTTCAGTTATGTGGGCTTTGAGGATTTGGTAAAATTGGCAGAGGAGACAAAAGAGCCCAAAAAGAACATGCCACGGGCCATTTTGTACAGTGGCGGCATCGTAATGGTCTTTTATGTGCTCATTGCCGTTGGTGCGGTAAGTGTCATGGGCAGCGATGGTCTTTCGCGTGCCAATGGGCCCCTATCGGCCGTTCTGGAGTCCCAATGGGGCGCCATTGGTGGCACGGTGCTGGCCGTGGTGGCCCTTTTTGCCACCAGCAAGACCATCTTGAGCAATATTCTGGGAACGTCCAGACTGTTGTACGATGTGGCCCGGGACAGTGAAATACCCTGGCTGCGAAAGTTTACCACCATTTCGGGTATTGGAAATGCGCCCAATTGGGCCATTTTGGCCATAACCGTGGTTACCATTCTGTTTGGGCTCATTGGCGATCTAAAAGTGGTGGCCTCCATCAGCAACATCTTTATCTTCATTGTTTTTGGAATGGTCAATGCCGCCCTATTGCGCTTTCGGTACAAGAATCCCCGTACCGGGCAAAAAGACAAGGTGTTTCGCATTGCCCCCAATTATAGGAACCTTCCCCTGCCCACGGTGCTGGCCTTGGCAACCATTATCTTTTTGTTCTTTTTTAATGTCATTAATCTTTTGGAGAGCGGTTGAAGGAATCCTAGGTTCGCCAAGGATACGTTGCTGGGGTACCGAAACATGCCTTGGCCCGGCCAAACCACATCTTTGGTGTGGCAGAACCGGGCCATTGAGCTCCATGATCCGCAAGGGACATGCCCAATACGGACTGTTTTGTGGCCCGCTAGGGCAACAGTACGCGGTCCACTCCGTGCACCACGCCATTGTTGGCCTGCAGGTTGGCCAAATCCAATATCACTTCTGCATTGGAGTTCCCCGCTCCATCGGTAATGCCCACCAAGCTTCCTATGCGCTGAAAGCTGAGCACGTTGCCTTCCAAGGTGGCCGGCGAATCCATTCCATTGGTAATGGCGTCATAAACCAGGTTGTTGTTGGGGATCACGTGGTGGCGCAGCACGGCCGTAAGGTTATCTCCCGTGGGCGCCCCGTCCAAGAGGGCAAATGCATCGTTCACCGGCGCAAAAACGGTAAAGGGTGCTGTATCGCCGCCAACGGGTGTGGCCAAGATGGCATCAAAATCTGGCTGGCCATCGGCATCAAGTTGGTCTTCCAGAACCTCGAACAAGGGGTCGGCTTCAATGAAATCGGCCACGGTGGGCAGGGATACCACCTCATCCACCAAATGAATGTATCCGTTGCTGGCCTCGATATTGGCAGCGCCTCCAATGATCTCAGATTCCCCGTTGAACACGGCTCCATCTTCCTGGTTGTAGAACAGGGCCATTTTTCCGTCGTCCGGGGCGGCATCGGCAGTGGCCATGGTGCTGTAATAGCCGGTGTCCGCGTTGCTCAGCAAAATGCCCTCCACCACGTGGTTTAACAGTACCTGGCGCAACAATTCCTTGGGCACATCGTCCAAGGTGCCAAAACCATTTTCCATCAAAAAATCATCAAAGGCATCATTGGTGGGGGCCAAAACGGTATAGACGTCATCTCCCGCTAAGATGCCCACCAACTCTGCTTTTTGCAAGGCTTGCACCAAACTGCTCAAGTTGGCATCGTTCTGGGCTATTTGCACAATGTTCCTGGTGCTGTCCGGCGGTACAATGACCACATCGTCATCATCGTCACATGCCAAAAAGAAGAGCAATGACAGCAAGGCGGTAAACAAGGCAATTGTTTTAAAATTCTGTGTTTTCATCATTTCATTATTAAGATTATACATTACAATTTCCCACCAATGGGAGGGAGGGAAGATAGAAAACGGACCAAGGGGACTTTGTGGTATCCATTGCATTATTGCCGTTAAAATCAGAACAGCAGGGCTGCCCGTGTACGCTGTTTTGAATGACCGGATGTCATTTTTACCTTTGGCGAGGGCAAGGAGGCGGCATCGTCCAGGGGCAATGTGCCAAAGTCCAACGGGGAAAACCCACTACCCTTGGGACGCCATCATTCTGGTTTCCAAAATGCGCATGAATTGGGAGGGGGTAAGCCCCGTTTCTTTTTTGAACTGTCTTGAAAGGTGGGAAACATTGCTAAAGCCCAACCTGTAGGCAATTTCCGTGAGGTTGTATTTTCCACTGACCATAAATTTTTTGGCAAGATCGATCCGTTTCAAAATCACAAAATGTTCAATGGTGCTGTGGTTGTTGTTCCTAAAGGTCTGGCTAAGGTGGGCATAGGAGTAGCCCAAAGTTTGGGCGAGGTGCTCACTTAAAGTGCCGGAATCCGCTGCGTTTTCTTTGGATAGGTAGGCATTGACCTCGGTTTTGATGTTGTCCACCAGGGATTTGGTATGGCTGTTCACCAATTGCAGGCCATAAGGTGCCAGCTCGTTCTCCAGCGCCAATTTTTCACTGAGGCGCAAGGGTTTTTGTAAAATTAGGGTCGATGTGCCTTTTAGTTCATAAGAAATACCGCTTTTTTTCATAAGGTCATCCACCACTTTTCCAAGCAGTGCCTCTACATTGTATATCAGCGAAAGTTTCATATCAACATCCAATACCCTAAAGAACGATGTTTTCATATCCTTACCTTGCCGTAATCCATATAAATGCGACCCGTATGGCACGCCGGGAGCAACACCCTTGTGCCCATGCCCACTTTAGGTCCGTCCCGGACAAGATCTTGTTTCGTGCGGTCCGGGCCGCAGCAGGGTATGGTGGCCATACGGTGCGTTGCACCCCCGTATCCGTTTTGTGCAGTAAGGGCAAGTAGGGCACCCGGTACCCAAAGGGAAAAGGAGACAGGAATTCCGTTAATTATGTTGTCTTTAGAGCATACCATTGTGCGCAATGATATTAGCTTAAGGTCATTAAACGTAATTGCCATGAACCTACAACAACGAACAAGACATTTATACGAGCTCAGCCAAATCTTTAGCCTTGGCATGCACCATTACATCAATGTGGCCCACTGGAGCACCAAACCTGTGCTGATTCATTTTTTTGAACAGCGCGCCCACGAGCGCATGGCATTTGTGGACGAACTGCAACAGCGTTTACGCGCTATGGAAGCCGCCCCGGCCCAGGAGGGCATTGGGGAAATGTTACGGAATTGGCAGGAGTACTGTGGTTTTCATAGTCTGGAACAAACTTTCTTTATCACCAACGATGTGGGTTTTTTGGATAACAAGGCACTGGAATACATGCACATTTTGTTGAAGCGTGACCTCTCCGAAGATACACACAGCCTGCTCATGAGCCAGTTAATGCGCATGGAAACGGGCATTTTGGCCTTTGAGCAGATACGGCATCATTTGAGGGACTAAGGGATATTGGCCCTGGAAAGGCCTTAAGCTTGCCAATTGGTGGCACATTCTTGCCCAACGGTGGCATCATCCCAGCATCGCTTTGATGTCGCTTCCCCAGGTAGGGTAGGCAAATATCATTTTCTTTAATTCTTCTGTGGTCATTTTGGCGTTGACGGCCATGGTCCATAGATTAATGGTCTCCGCGGCTTCATTTCCCAAGAGCTGGGCCCCGACCACGGTATCCGTTTCTTCATCCACCAAGACTTTATAGGCATAGGCTTTCCCCTGGATGCGCTTATTGTTGTACCATTGGGGCACAGAGTCTTGCAAAACTTTGAGTTTGGGGAATTGTTTCCGGGCCTTTTTTTCCCGGGGCCCCACCATGGCCAGTTGTGGCAGGGTAAAGACCACCGTGGGAATGTGCGGATAGGACACGTTATGGTTGCCATCCAAAATGTTTTTCAAGACAATCTGCGCTTCAAAACCCGCCAGGGGCGATAAGGGTTTGGCCGATCGGGACACGTCTCCGCAGGCAAAAACGCGGGGGTTACTGGTGCTGCGCAAATGGGTGTCCACTTCAATGCCTTGTTCCGTGTGGCTCACCTTGCCCTTGTTCAATTGCAATTGTTTTAAGGCCGGCACCCTGCCCGTTGTGTTGAACACCATATTGGTCTGCAGCGTTTTATTTCCTTCGGAGGTGGTATAATGGACGGTAAGCCGTTCTCCTTTTTTTTTCACGGTTTTGATTTTGGCCCCGAAGACAAAGGAGATGCCCAAGGCGCCACTGGCCTCCACAAGCTCGTTCACCAAACGGGTGTCATAATGTTTCAGTGGTCTTTTTCCATGATCTAAAATACTCACCCTACTTCCTGCCCTGGCCGCCATATGGGCAAATTCCATGGCAATGTAGCCCGCGCCCAAGAAAGTGATATGTTCCGGAAGTTGGGAGAGGTTTAAAAAGTCGTCACTGTTTTTTAGGTGTTTTTTTCCTTCAATGGACAGTTTGCGCGGTACAAGGCCCGTGGCAATCACAACATTGCGGGCCTTGATGTGTTTCCCATTCATTTGCAGGGTGTTTTCGTCCACAAAGCAGGGCGAGCCCCGGAACAGGGCAATGCCCTTTTCATTAAGATCGTCTTCTGTTTGTTGGGGAATGGGATCGGTAAAGGTTCGCTTAAACTCCTGAAGTTGGCCCCAGTGCAACTTAGGCCTTTTGGCAACGCCCTTTTGGTGCAAATTGGCGCTCTGTTCCCAGACCTCGGTGGGCCCCATTAAGGCCTTTTTGGGGTCACAGCCCCGGTTGGCGCAGGTACCGCCCAATTCCCGCTTTTCTGCCAGGGCCACGGAAAGTCCTTCCTTGGCGCAAGCTTCGGCCACGGTCTTTCCGGCAATGCCACTGCCAATGACAAATACATCATACGTTTCTGTTTGCATACTTTCTTTATTTCTGCCAGTGAACAGAGCTGCATCTTTCAATGAAAACCACCTCGCTGTACCGGGTCTCTGTCCCGTTGGCGTGGGCCATATTCTGTTTGGATTATATAGGGGAGCTGTTCCTCTACGAACAAGAATCGGGGACCCTATCATGCTCAGATTCCATCATCAAAAATCAAAGGTTCTTTTGTGACGGATCCCCTTACTACCGGCCCATCGGTCATTAAAAACGAAAATACCGAGGGTTGGGTAGCGGTATTGGTGCAAAGCAATAAATAATTGACCATATCCGCCTTGGTTCTCTGTGCTACCGCTGTTAAAGGGGTTATTTGCACTAAAAGAAATGTAAAATGGTGCCATTGGTTTAGGGCACGGTGCAAAACAAGCCGGTTCAAGGGCGCTCGTCGGGATGCCAAGACGGGCAGTAAAACGTGAGGAAAAACCCAAGAACCAGTGAGATGTGGTTTTAGGACTATCATGGGCGTTAATTAAGGGAAATTTGGAATGTTCGCACAAAGTTTAGGGCGGTATAAAAAATGGTTGAGATATGGAAGGGACAGCGGTAGCTTCAAGTCTTTTTTTTGTCGCTCAACTTCATCTTTAGCTTAGGTCAATGGTAATATTTTGGTGTCAAGGTAAATATGACCTGGATAGGCGTAACGTGTTGGACCGTCTTTCTCCCAAAGGAATCCCAAACCAGCGGAAAAGGGATGGTTGAGCATATAGGCAAAATAATTTTGGGAGGCAATTTCCATAGCGGTGGTACTACGATTATCTACCACGGCGAATCCGAGAGGCTCTTGACCGCTGCTTGTTTTTGATTGTATGCCCTTAAACCTTTTGAGCTCTAAAGTATGTAGGCGATAGATCAGTTGAACCGGTGCTTTGGAGCGTACCGTTATCTTTCTGTCCGGACCGTTTGTTAGAGTGGCACAACATCAGGTAAGACCGGCAGCAAGTAAAAGGAAAACCATTTTCCTATCCATCAAGCTCAGATTATTAGGTTGCCCTCCATATCCAGTGCCACCTCCTTGTTCTTCCTTCCTTTCGATAGCTTTTTGGTAAACCATTTATCCGCTTTCTCGGATTTGTTGCATTTCACACAATATATTTTCTCGGCCACCTTCCACTCCGGATAGTTTTCCATAATGGTTTTTATACATTTTTTGGGCATGGGTATGTCACGGTAGGTCTCATAGGCTTTTTCAATGGTTCCCCCAGGATCAAAAACTGCTATGTTTTTGATGTTATATGAGGCTACGTTCATTTCTAAAAAACGAGCGCCCTTGGCGCGGTCTCGCCCCATATCTTTGTTAAGTAGATTGGGTTTGCCACATTTTCAGGAGCCTGCCACTAACGTGTCCCCTAAATTTGTTGGGTTCGTTTGGGCAACCCGCTCAGCCCATTCACCTTCATTCCGCGAAAAGCTACATTGCGGGAAAAGCGCTTCCCTGACAAAAATCTGGGACACGGCTCCAAAGCCTACGCCCTAGGTTCCACTTGGCCGCCATATCCCGTAAAAACACGGGAAAGGGTCAAGCCACATTCCGGGCTACAGCTTTGGGGCAAGTCCGCCAACCCCCTGCCCAACGAGTGCATTCGTTCCCCACCGACCGCTCAGCCCATTTTCCTCCATTCCACGCCTGCCCGCTGAAAGGGCGGGAAGTCGCTCCATTGTGTAAAAAGAGCTTCCCTACAAAGGTCTTGGACACCATCCCCGATTTCAGCTTTCCACTGCGCCCATCCCGTCCGCTGCGCCGGCCGGGAACACTCCGCTTCAGCGCCAAAATCGGGAATGAAGTCCGCCTTTCATCGGAAAGCCGTCATTTAGGTCTTCTTGACAGGGTTTTCGGCGAGGTCTTCTTGGGCCCCCGCCCAAAAAC
>NZ_JBLFEO010000029.1:0-49236 GCF_047345505.1 Maribacter aquimarinus
GGGTATGTTACCCTAAGTTACGGAAACCCGTGCACTTGTACAACGGAATTCGTCGATTGTTCAAAAATAAAATGCTGATTGTTAATATCTTACCTTCCCGTTGATAGAAAATCAGCAAGCCCTATTTATGGCGTCCTCACCGGACCCGGGCCAATGGGGTTCAATCCTTGGGCATGGCCTTTTCCTTTTCTGTGGTGTCTGGCCAGTCGATCAAGGGAGAGGGATAGTAGTTTACCCCCATCTGATCCAGATAGGGCACTTGCCCCACCAACCTTGATTTGTAATCTTCCCAGTTCCTTTGGGCCGGGGCAGACCAGCTCAGCTCGGCATATCCGATCATTCTTGGAAAGGCCAGATACTCCAGTTCTTCCATAGTGCTTATGGTCTCTGACCACAGCGGGGCCTCCACCCCTAAGATCTGGTCCATGGGAAAACCACCGATTTCCTCCGGGCTCCAAATGTAGGCGGTATCCACGGGAATAAGCCCGGCCCAGTGCAGGCCAAACTTGGAAAGACTGTCATACTTCATGTCCAGATACGCTTTTTTGGCCGGTGAAACAATGACCTGCATTCCTTTTTCCACTGCTTTTTTGGCATTTTCCTCGCTGCTCCACCACTGGGAGATGGAGGTGGAGTCCACATCGGCAACGGCCACTTCGTCCCAGCCGATCATGCGCTTGCCGTGCTTCTGCACTATTTTTTCCACCTTGTTCACAAAATGGATGTAATCGTCCTTTTCGGTGACATGGCTTTCGTCCCCGCCCATATGGAAATAGGGACCGGGGGTCATTTCCGAGATTTCCCGCACCACATCGTCCACAAAGGCATAGACGGTGTCCTTGCGGGTATCAAAAGTGCTAAAGCCCACTTCAATGCCCTCATACAGTTCCGGGGTTTTTCCATTGCCGTTCAGGAAAGGGTAGGCCACCGATGCCGCATTGGTGTGCCCCGGCATATCCACCTCCGGAATAATGGTGATGTAGCGTTCCGCAGCGTAGTGCACGAGTTCCTTGTAGTCTTCCTGGGTGTAAAAGCCGCCGGCCTCCCCGCCCACTTCGGTGCTGCCCCCGATTTCCGTGAGCAAGGGCCATGACTTGATCTCTATGCGCCACCCTTGATCGTCCGTAAGGTGCAGGTGCAGCACGTTGATCTTGTAATAGGCCAGTAGGTCCATGTATTTCTTTACGTCTTCCAGGCTAAAGAAATGTCTGGCCACATCCAGCATGGAGCCCCGGTACCCAAATTGTGGGGCGTCGTTTATTTTTCCCGTGGGCACGGGCCAAATGGGTTGTGCGGCCAGGGTATCGTTGGCGCTTGGCGGCACCAACTGCCGCAAGGTCTGTATGCCCCTGAAAGCCCCTTCGGAAGTATTGGCATTGAGGATAATGGAGTCTTGGTTAATGTACAGCTGGTAGCCCTCCGGTGCATTGTCTTCCAGGTTTTTGGCCTGGTTAATGTAGATCACCCGCTGCACCCCGTCTTCATTTGCCCCGTTCACGGCCAGGTCCAAGTTGGTTTTTTCTTTCAGGGCCCGGGCCAAGAACCGGCCCACATCCTCAAAACCGGCGGCTTCCTTGGCCGTGTATATGGCGGTAAACCTGTCCAACGCAAAAGCATTGTGCGTTGGGGTGATCTTCAGGGGTTTGGGGATCAACGCCTCTTTGGAAAGGTCTGTTCTGGGCATGTCCAAGCGGGGCTTGGTCTGGTCTTTGCACCCCATAAGGGCCAAGAGCGTTCCGGCAAGAAAGAGAAATCGGGTGAGAAGGATGTTGCGCATGATGGGTATTATTTAGCGTTTACATGTTCCTTGATGGCATCATACCAAAGGGCGTATCCCTTGGGGTTCATATGAAGGCCATCGGACACAAAAATATCTTTTTTTAACCGCCTACCGTGCAACATGGGCGTCCAAATGTCCACAAAGGTCACAAAAGGGTCCTTTTGCCCCCATCTTTTTAAGCTGCGGTTAAAGCGCTTGTATTTGCAGCGCCACTTCCAGCGGCTTATGCTGGGCTTGGCGGCAATGAGGTACACCTGTACGGTGGTTCCCGCTGCCGCTATGCGCTTTACGATGCCCCGGGTGGTGCCCAGCACCTCCCGGGGCCTTTTTTTGGCGGCGAGGTCATTGTCCCCTTCATAAATGAACACCTTTTTGGGCCGGTGCGCCAATACAAGGGGCTCCAGATAATGATCCAGGTCGGTGGCCTGTGAGCCGCCAAAACCGGTATTGATGATGTGTTTGTCCGGAAAAGCGGCCTCCAGATCGGGCCACAGCCGTATGCTGGAGCTGCCCGTGAACACATAGGTATCCCGGTCAGTTGGTTGGGCCTTGCCATATTTTTTCACCAAAAGGGCCACCTCTTGGGCAAAAGGGCGTTCTTGACCCCAAATGGGCTCAGTTCCGTAAAGGAGCAGCCACAGCCCAAGAAGGGCATAGGGTAGGGGAATGGGTCTTTTTGTGCTCATGATCATTGGCCGTGGGTAACGGGTTTATGTACGCTAATTTTTGCTTGGGTATGAAATGAAATGATTTGGACCGGACTGGGATACATTAACATCCCGGGTAACTGGCATTAAGGGTTGTTTAAATTGGTGTTTTCAGCAATTATTTCATGAAGTCTCTTTGCCTCAGATTCCCTTATCCCATCTAAGTTGAAGGTTATTTTTTTCCCGTTGGATTTGATTATGGTCAATATCTGATGGTTCAGTTCGGTTTTTTTTATTTGGATGAAGGGCAACGACTTGGCATAGAGAGAATTCATCTTAATTACAATGCCTACCTTGTTCCATTGAACATAGTTTTTGTACCAAAACATCTTACTGAAGTAGATCACTTGAAGAAAGAACCCTACGGCACTTATTCTTTTGTTCAGCTTTGGATTTTCAAATTCAAAAAGTTCAAAAGTTCCGACCAAGATCAAGATCAGGGAGAGGATGATAACTGCAATCCATGTCCAATGTCTCATATTGTCAAAGTGTACGGTCTTCATTTGCTCCCTATTGTGTTATCTTTTTTGGGGTTATGGGGATCATGCTAATGAACTATATCTCAAGGCCCTTTTCATTGGGGTGCTCCCCATACATCCGCTCCCTATGGGGACAACGTCCGTTGGCGGAGCCCGGCATCGCTATGGTTTGCCAGCGACCTGCATGCGGGGCGCTTTTTTCCGTATGGGCTATCCCGGACCAATGGCCAAAAAGGCCAAGCCCGCCAATACCCCGCCAATAACGGGGCCAACAATGGGCACCCAGGCATAGTCCCAGTTGCTCTTGCCCTTGTTTTTTATGGGCAGCAGGGCGTGCATGCACCGCGGTCCCAAATCGCGCGCGGGGTTAATGGCGTAGCCCGTGGGTCCGCCCAGGCCAAAACCAATGCCCATCACCAAGAGGGCCACCGGAAGGGCATCCAAGGCACCCAGGGATATGGTTTCCTCGCCCATGGCGCCGCCCGCAATGTAAAAAACCCCAAAAACCAGGGCAAAGGTGCCAATGATCTCCGTGATGGTGTTCCAAAACGGACTCCGTATGGCCGGGGAGGTGGAAAAAGTATGGAAGATGGCGTTGGCATCTTCGGTGGCCGCGTACTGTTTGTAATAGGTGAGCCAGACCAATAAGTTTCCCGTCATGGCCCCCAGCATTTGGGCCAGGATGTATCCGGGCACCATGGCCCAACTGAATTTGGAGGCGGTGGCCAGGCCCAAGGTCACGGCGGGGTTCAGGTGGGCGCCACTGCTTCCGGCGGCCACAAAGACCCCGATGAAAACAGCGATGCCCCAGGCCAGGGAAATGCCCACCCAGCCAGAATCGGCACCCTTGGTTCCCTTTAACAGAATGTTGGCCACAACGCCGTTACCGATCAATAATAAAAGGGCGGTGCCCAAAAACTCAAAAATATAGGGTGTCATAATCTTCCTGTTTGTTGTTTTTTAAAATCTAAATGGCGGGTCTAATGTTTCCCGCACCCCAAGGCAAAGGGCGATGCGAAAAGTCAGCTCAAACCCCAAATTGTTTTAGATGATGGTCCAGGTGCTTGCTGAACAGGGTGTTCCACTCCCCAGCGGTGAGGTGGCCAAAGGCGTGCGACTCCCTGCCGTGGAAATGATCTGCGCCCAGGACATGGGTCTTGTCCAAGAAAGACAACAGCCTTTCCTTTTCTGCTTCAAAATTGCGCTGATCCGCAATGATGAACACGGGTGCCGTGCGGCCGTTCTTTTTGTAGGGCTTTGGACCCGTTACCGCTTTTTTGGCAAAAAGTTTGATCATGAATTTTTCAAAGGCCTTTGGCCGTGGATGTTTGTCGGTATAGACCATTTCATAGGCCACGTTGCAATGGGCCAGCATTTGGGCCACGTTCATTTTACCCCATTGGGGTGCCTGTTCTGGCTTTAGTTTTAAGATGCGCTCTTTCGTTTCGGCAAGTCCGGAAGCGTCAAAGAGGTTGGGAAAAGGCATTTTGGTTTGGTTTTTATGGGTTGGCGTATCTGTTTTGGGTGGGTTCAATGGGCTCCGGCCACGGCCATTTCCAGGGTGTAAACGGAATCCATTGCCGTAATGAACAAGGTCTTTCGGTCCGGGCCGCCAAAGGTAACGTTGGCCGTCCATTTTTCCGGTACGGCAATATGGTGCAGCTTTTCTCCTTGGGGGCTAAACACGGTTACCCCATCTCCGGTGAGGTACACGTTGCCCTCGGTGTCCAGGGTCATCCCGTCTGACCCCATGTTGCAAAACAAGCTTCGGTCCGTGAGCTGCCCATCTTTTTCCACTTTAAAGACGTAGGTCTTTTTATCGCCAATGTCCGCTATGTACAGGGTTTTCCCGTCGGCCGTTCCAATGATGCCATTGGGGTTCACAAAGTCCTTGGCCACCACGATCGGTGTCTTGCCCTTGGCCGGGAGGTAATAGACCCTTCTTTCCTTGATTTCCGGGGTGCTGTGCCCCCACCATGACCTTTTGTAAAAGGGGTCGGTGAAATAAATGCCCCCTTGGCCGTTGATCCAGAGGTCATTGGGGCCGCCCAGTTTTTTGCCTTCAAATTGAGACACCAAAACGGTGACCTTTTTGTTGGCATCTATCTGCCAAAGTTCATTTTTCTCATCGGCACAGGCATAAAGGGCACCGTCCGGCCCAAAATAAAGTCCGTTGGACCGGCCGCTGGGCTGCATCCAATCGGTCACCGAATTGTCCGCAGCGTTCCATTTCACAATGCGGTCATTGGGCTGGTCGGTAAAGTAAACGTCGCCATTTTGGGCCACGGCCGGGCCTTCGGTAAATTCAAAGCCATCTGCCAAAAGGGTCAGTTCTGCGCCCTTGGCCACCAGCGCGGCCTCTTGGGCACGGGTCAAGTGGCAAGCCAGCAGCACTAGGGTTAAAAAGGGTGTCCATTTCATCGGGTCAACTTTAAGGCGTTTTTGAGCCTGTTGTGGGGCCATGCCATCGGCCCCTGAACAAGGCCGGCGCGCCCGCCTTTATCACGGGCACGGATGTGCCACGGCATTCTTTTGCTTTGTTGGGCACAAGGGGCCCATCCATCATCCCCAAAAAAAAGTTCCAGGGAATACCGCTCCATAGGGCTTGCCAGAATTGGGGGGTTCCGTTTGGGCTACCGGGGCGGCTCCTACAAATCCGTTGCCTAAAATAGTAAATTATACGGCACCACAGCGAATTGAGATTTGTACTTTTGCCAAAATTCTTTCCATGAACCCAAGAGAAGAACAATTAAGGGCCTTTGACCGTCTGCTCACCATTATGGACGAGCTGCGCGCCCAGTGCCCGTGGGACCGGAAACAGACCATGCAGAGCTTACGGCACCTTACCATTGAGGAAACCTATGAACTTGGAGACGCCATTCTGGACAATGACCTGGAAGAGGTGAAGAAGGAACTGGGCGATGTGCTGCTGCACATTGTCTTTTATGCCAAGATCGGGTCCGAGACCCAGGATTTTGACATTGCCGATGTCTGCAACGCCATTTCCGAGAAGCTCATTGACCGGCACCCCCATATCTACGGAGATGTGCAGGTGGCCAATGAGGAGGAGGTAAAGCGCAACTGGGAGAATTTAAAGCTGAAGGAAGGGAAGAAAAGCGTACTGGAGGGCGTTCCCAAGGGGCTGCCCGCCCTGGTCAAGGCCAACAGGATCCAAGACAAGGTGGCCGGTGTGGGCTTTGATTGGGAGCGGCCCGAACAGGTTTTTGCCAAGGTGCAGGAAGAACTGCGGGAGTTTTCCAATGAGGTACGATCGGGAGATCGGGAAAAGATGGAGGCCGAGTTCGGGGACGTGCTTTTTTCCATGGTGAACTACGCCCGATTCCTGGACATTGACCCGGAGAACGCCCTGGAGCGCACCAACAAAAAGTTCATGGGCCGTTTCCAGTACCTCGAGGCCAAGGCCAAGGAAATGGGGAAGGAGCTCAAGGACATGACCCTGGCCGAAATGGACGTCTTTTGGGAAGAGGCCAAGGACGCCCAAAGCGCATGATCACCATAATAGCAAAGAGAATTGTTACAGCAGTACACCAAGGAATTTAGGTACAATATAAAACTGTCGGTGCCCGTGATCACGGGGCTCTTGGGCCATACTCTGGTGCAATTGGCAGACAACATCATGGTGGGGCAGTTGGGCACGGCAGAACTGGCGGCCGTTTCCTTGGGCAACAGTTTTGTCTTTATTGCCATGTCCATTGGCATTGGGTTCTCCACCGCCATTACCCCATTGGTGGCAGAGGCCGATGGCGCAGGGGACGGCGCGGCCGGAAAGAGTGCCCTAAAGCACGGGTTGCTGCTCTGTACCCTTTTGGCCGTGGGGCTCTTTGGCATGATCCTCCTGGCAAAGCCCCTGATGTATCTTATGGAACAGCCCCAGGAAGTGGTGGAGCTGGCCTTGCCCTACCTGGACCTGGTGGCACTTTCCCTGGTTCCCTTGGTCATGTTCCAGGCCTTTAAGCAATTTTCCGAAGGGCTCTCCCAGACCAAATACCCCATGTACGCCACCATCATTGCCAATGTGGTGAACATTGGCCTGAACTACCTTCTCATTTTTGGCGCGTTCGGGTTTCCCAAATTGGGCATTGTGGGTGCGGCCATAGGGACCCTGGTGGCGCGTTTTGTCATGGTGGGCTATCTCTACTTTCTGTTGCGTCGCAAAAAGAAGACGCGCAGCTATGTCTCCACGTTCAACTTTAAGAAATTGGAGCGCAAGGTGCTGTCCAAAATTGTGAACCTGGGCTTTCCATCCGCCATGCAGATGCTTTTTGAGGTGGCCATTTTCACCGCTGCCATTTGGCTCAGCGGCGTTCTTGGAAAAAATGCCCAAGCGGCCAACCAAATTGCCCTGAACCTGAGCAGCATGACCTTCATGTTCGGGATGGGACTGGGGGTGGCCGCGATGATCCGGGTGGGCAACCAGAAAGGCCTGCGCAATTTCCAGGACCTTAGGCGCATTGCGCAGAGCATCTTTTTCCTCACCCTGTTGTTGGAAATTGTCTTTGCCGCCCTGTTCCTGGTGGGTCGGGAGTGGTTTCCCAGTTTGTATCTGGATGTGGATGATGTGGGCAACATGGCAGACAACACGGAGGTGATCCTGCTGGCCGGCCAGCTGATGCTGGTGGCGGCCTTCTTTCAGATCTCGGACGGATTGCAGGTGGTGGTGCTCGGTGCGCTCCGGGGGCTGCAGGATGTAAAGATACCCACCCTGATCACCTTTGTGGCCTATTGGCTCATTGGTTTTCCCATAAGTTATTACCTGGGCCTGCACACGCCCATGGAGAGCACCGGTATTTGGGTGGGGCTCTTGGCCGGGCTCACGGCATCGGCGATTATGTTGTATATTCGATTTAATTATCTCACCAAAAAACTGATTTACCAAAACGTGCGGGCCCGGGCAAGCACCTGATCACTAAAGATTGAGCAACACTATGGAATTACCTAAGTTTTTGTTGGGGGACAATACCGATCACCCCTCCGCCATTTTTGTGGTGCATACCGAGTATCCCCGTTTTATCATCAACCTGGAAAATGACGAGGTGGAATGGTTGGAGGAATTTGGCCGGGAGGATGAGAAAGAGCTGGAGGTGGAGACGGAGAACCTGATCCGGGCGGCCACGGAATTTTACGATCGCGAAGTGCAACGGTACGAAGCATAAGGGGCCTTGGAAGAACTGCTACATCTGGATAGGGAGCTGTTTCTTTATTTGAACGGCCTTGGGACCCCGGCCTGGGACAATCTTTGGCAGTTTGTCTCCCATAAGCTGAGTTCCGTGCCCCTCTACGTCTTTTTACTGGTGATCGCCCATTGGAAACTGGGCCTCAAGAACACCCTTTGGGCCGTGGTGGCCGTGGCGCTGCTCATTACGGTCTCGGACCAATTGAGCAATTTCTTTAAACTGGGCGTTGCGCGGCCCAGGCCCTGCCATGATGGATCCCTTATGGAGGTGATGCGCTTGGTAAAAAGCCGCTGCGGCGGTAAATACGGATACTTTTCTGCCCACGCCAGCAATTCCTTTGCCCTGGCCGTTTTCTTTGGCAGTTTGCTTAAGCCCCATTTTAAGGGGCTCTTACCGGCCTTGTTGGTGTGGGCGGCGTTTGTGGCCTACAGCCGCATCTATTTGGGCGTGCACTTTCCGTTGGACATTGTCACCGGGGCATTGGTGGGGGCCTTTTTTGGTGCCCTGTTTGCCAGGTTGTTTAATTTTGCACGTCTTAGGTTCTTGTCATGATATCCGATCGCAGGTACTGGTTTTTTATGCTGATGGCCTTCTTGGTCTATCTGGCCGGGATTACCGTGACCCTCTTTGAAAACGACTCGGCCCAGTTTGCTGTGATGGCCATGCGAATGGTACAGGAGGGCGATTTTCTAAACCTGTTCAAGGGCCCGGAGGAGTATTTGGACAAACCCCACATGCACTACTGGCTCGCCGCAATTTCCTTCAAGATCTTTGGCCTGCATGATTGGGCCTATCGCATTCCAGGCATTCTGGCCACCCTTTTTGCCGCCTACAGCTGCCATGGCCTGGGCAGCCTTTTGTACGGCAGAACAACGGGCAAGTTGGCCGCCCTGATCTTTATGACGGCACAGACCATTGTCTTGGGCGCCATTGATGTGCGCACGGACGCCGTGCTCACCGGTTTTGCCATTTTTTCCCTTTGGCAACTTACCGCCTACGTCCAGACGGGCGCCGTCAAGGCCATTGTGCTCGGCGCCCTGGGGGCCGGCCTGGCCTTTTCCACCAAGGGGCAGATTGCCCTAGTGGTCATTGGGCTGCCGCTGTTGTGCCATATGGCCTATGCCAACATGTGGAGACGTTTCCTGAGCTGGAAAGTGCTCTTGGCCCTGGCGGTGTTTTTGTTGGCCACGGCCCCCATGCTCTACGCCTATTACCACCAGTTTGATCTGCACCCGGAAAAAGTGATCCGGGGCAGGAGCGACAGGAGCGGCATCTTTTTCATTTTTTGGGAGCAGAGCTTTGAACGTCTCAGCGGGGAGGGCATGGGCACCAACAGTGGCGACTACCTGTTCTTCTTCCATACCTTTTTGTGGGTCTTTCTGCCCTGGACCCTTGTGGGCATAGCCGCCTATGCCTCCCGCGTAAAAGAATTGGTGAAGTCACGGATGGCCCGCAGGCCCAAGACCGAATTCCTAACCGTGGGCGGGATAACCCTGATCTTTTTCCTCATCAGCTTTGCGCAGTTTAAACTGCCCCACTACCTCAATATCACCATGCCCCTTTTTGCCGTGCTCACGGCCGCTTTTCTTACGGAAATGCAGGAAGGCCAACACCTTGACCGACAACGGGTGTTGCTCTGGCTGCAGGGCGCGCTGTTGGGCATTGTGGTGCTGGCCGGCGGCTTTCTTTGCTTTTATGTTTTCCAGATACAGGGCTGGGGCTTGGGCGCGTTGCTGGTTATGGGGCTTATGGGCACGGGATACCTGCTGTTAAAAAAAGAGCACCCACTGAAGAGGCTGCTGAGCATGGCCGTTTGTGCCTCGTTCCTGCTCAACCTGGTGCTCAACCTCCATTTCTACCCTAAATTGCTACAATACCAAGGGGGTAGCGAGATGGCCAAAGTGGTGCGGGACCGGGATATCCCCACCGATCGCATCTACAAGATCTCCGGCTACCATACCTGGGCCCTGGATTTTTACAACAAGATGCCGGTAAAGAGAATTGATCTCCAGACCGCCGGCCAAATGAGCGGAATTTGGCTCTATGTGAACGATGATGAACTGGCCGCCCTTGAAAAGGCCGGTTTGCAATGGGATGCCCAGCACACGGTGAACCAGTTTCGCATCACCCGGCTGCAGGCCAAGTTTCTGAACCCAGCGACCCGTAGGGACGTGGTGCGCAAGATGCACTTGGTGCAGCTGCCGTGACCTTTGTGGGGTCAGGAAGCCTCCAGATCTATTTTTTTAAAGTGATGGTACACCCCGGTAAGGGAGACCAGGGCGGTGATGAGAAAAAACCCGATGCTAATGGCAATGGAAAGGGTTTCGTCCAGTCCCAACAGGGACGCCCCATAGAAAAAGGTGAGTTCGCGGCTGCCGATGCCTCCCAGGGTAAGTGGAACCACCGAAACAATGGAAGACACCAAGAACACCAACAGATAGGCAAGCCACTGTCCCGTGATGCCCAGGGCCAGCATCAAGGCCATGACACAAAAGAGCTGGGCCAGTTGCACCGCCGCCGAATAGGCAAGGGAGGTCCAGAACACGGGCTGGGCGTAGCCAAAGAATTTTCGGTGCATGAGCCCGTAGGTGCCCACGGCCAAGGGGATGGCCGCCAAGGGTGCCCATTCCCATACCCCAAGGGCCGCGGGCCGGAGCACGCTTAAAAGGGCGCAGGCGTACAGGAAGAGCAGCAAAAGACCACTGAGCCGATCCAGCACCAAGACCCCGAACACTTTTTTAACCGGCGTACCGTAGGCCTTTTTAATGCGATAGCCCTTGTAGGCGTCGCCCCCGATGCCCCCGGGAAGGAAAAGGTTGTAGAACATGCCCTGCAGATAGAGCTTTAGGTTGTTCTTGTGGCTCATGGGTATCTGAAGCACCCGCAGGTAGCGGTGAAGCCTGAACGCGGCAATGATCTTGCTCAGAACAAAGAGCAGAAGGGCCAGGATGAGGTAGGGCGGGTCGCTTTTTTCCAAGGCCTGCCGTATCTCCGAAAGTTCAATTTTTGTGAAGACAAAGTAGATGAGCACCGCACTGAGCAGCAGTTTTAAAAAGGCGGTGGCCGTTTTGCGCTTACTGGCCACCGATGCTCACTTTTTTAATTCTGTAAGGCCGCTTTTTCTGTGATTCGTAGTAGGTGCGGATCAGCAGTTCCATCACAATGCCAATGGTAAAGAGTTGTATGCCCGCCAAAATGAACATCAGGCCAAAGATGAGCAGGGGCCTGTTGCCTATGTCCTCCCCAAAGCCCAGTTTTACAATGAGCAGGTACACATTGATCAGCACCCCCAACAGGATCAACAGGAAACCAAAGATTCCGAAAAGGTGAATGGGGCGTTGAAAATACTTTCTAATGAAGAGCAGCAACATCATATCGGCCACGACCTTGAACACCCTTTCCAAGCCATATTTGGAGACCCCGGCGTGCCGCGCGTGGTGCTTTACGGGCACTTGTTTGATCTGTGCACCCTCCAAATGGGCCAAAAGGGTAATGAAGCGGTGCATCTCGCCATAGAGGTTCAGGTCCTTGGCAATGTCCTTGGTAAACACCTTTAGGGCGCAACCGTTGTCCTTGATATCCAGTTTTGTGACCCTTCGTACCAGGAAATTGGCAATTTTGGAGGGTATTTTTTTTACCAGGGAGTCCTTTCTTTTCTGGCGTATTCCGGTAATGAGGTCAAACTCGCCGTTCACGGCATAGGACAGCATTTGGGGAATGTCACTGGGATCGTTCTGCAGATCGCCGTCCATGGTAATGATATAGTCGCCCTGGGCGTAATCAATTCCCGCGGCCAGGGCCAAGCTCTGACCGTAATTTTTTTTGAGTTCAACAAGGTGCACGCGCCCATCTTTCATCTCCCGCACCACGTTCTTGGTATTGTCCTTGGAGAAGTCGTCTATATAGATGATCTGGTAGGCATAGCCGGCCAAGCTTTCGTGGATTTTTTGGGTAAGTGGCACAACATTGTCCTCCTCGTTGTACAAGGGGACCACCACGGAGAGTAGGGCAGGGGTCAAAGGTGCCATGAACGCTGTTTTGGGTTTCGGGGCAAAGTTATGTTTTTTATCCCTAAGAAAGGGTGGTGCCCCACCACCCCTCTCATTCTTCCCGGTACCGTTGCAAAAGCGCTTCCGCAGCGGCAAAGGGCGATGTTTTTCCTTCCGTGACCTCCCTCAGATATTGGGGGAGTACGGTTTTTATGCTTTTGTGGCCATAGAAATCGGACACCAACCGGTGTTCCAGGTGCTGGTGCAGCCAGTGGGCGTTCTGTTGGCTGCGGTTGTCCGTGAAATAGCCGCTGGCCTTGCTGTCTTTCACATAGGCGAGCATCATTTCCCAAAGGGCATCCAGTCCGGTGTTCTCCAGGGCGCTGCAGCACACTACCTTGGGCACCCAGCCGTTTTCCTTGGGCGGGAAGAGGTGCAGGGCCCGGGCAAATTCCGTTTGGGCCCGGGCGGCCTCTTTTTTATTGGGGCCATCTGCCTTGTTTATGGCTATGGCATGGGCCATTTCCACAATACCGCGTTTAATGCCCTGGAGCTCATCGCCGGCTCCGGCCAATTTCAACAGTAAAAAGAAATCTACCATATCGTGTACGGCGGTTTCGCTCTGGCCCACCCCCACGGTCTCCACAATGATCACGTCGTAGCCGGCGGCCTCCAACAGGGTAATGCTCTCCCGGGTCTTGCGGGTGACCCCACCAAGGGAAGTGCCCGATGCCGAGGGCCTAATGTAGGCATTGGGATCTTGCACCAGGGCCTGCATCCTGGTCTTGTCGCCCAAAATACTGCCCTTGCTTTTGCTGCTGCTGGGGTCCACGGTTAGCACGGCCACTTTTTTGCCCCGTTGGGTGATCATCTTCCCAAACTGCTCAATAAAGGTGCTCTTGCCCACGCCGGGCACCCCGGTGATGCCAATGCGCAGGGTATCGGTTTTTTGTTGCAAGGCGTGTTCCACAAGTTTGTGGGCCACGGCCTGGTGTTCGGGGCGGGTGCTTTCCACCAAGGTAATGGCGCGGCTCAGCAGGGCCAGGTTGTTCTTTAGGATGCCGTTTTGGAGCTCCGCCAGGGAGGGAAGGGGCTTTTTGGTTCTTTGGGGCGCTTTGCTTTTCATTTGTTCCATCTGCCTTTTACGGGCCTTTCAATGCGGTTCTTCCACGTTAATGGGCACGTTCACCTTCACCAGGTCCCATTCCAGGGTGAGGTGGAACTGTCCGTTGTTTTCAAAGGCTATGGTGAACTCTTCCGTGGGCCAATCCAACCGTCTTGCGGGCACTTGAACACGGAGTACGTCATGCTTGGGATTGCGGGTGGTTTTCTTGCCCCCACTGAGGAAGGTAACGCCCCAATCCGGGATTTTTTTGTTGAAGATGACCTCCCAGTGATCTTGGTGCGGCACGGTCCAGAGCGAGTAGGTGCCCTTGGGCAGGATTTTATCAATGATGGCTATCTGCCGGTCCGTGCTAAAGGTGGTGGGCTCATTGGCCCCGGTGCGCCATACCTGGCCGTAGGGCAGCAAATCTCCAAAAATGGTCCTTCCTTTTTTGGAGGGGCTGCTGTAATGCACGGATAGCTCGGCCCCCTTAAAGGTATAGGATGTTACTTTTTCCGGACTGTTCTTTTTGGTCTGCTGTCTAAGGAGGGGAAGGGCCAAAGCGTAGAGCAGTCCCAGGACAATGGCCAATGCCAGCAGAATTTTGAGAACAACTTTCATTCAAGGACATTTTTTTATGGGCAGCCGTGGCCTTTTCCCTTGGTGTTTCAGGGCGTATGGCCCTGGGCCAACTTTACCTTCCCAGGGGTACATTGGTGGCCTTCTAAGATAAGGAATCGAACTTAAAGATGGTAATGTTGTTGTAGCTTTCCCCAGGCCTGAGCACCGGGCTGGGAAAATGGCGGTGGTTGGGGGCATCCGGATAATTTTGCGTTTCAAAGCAAATGGCCGGAAAATCGGGTGGGGTGTAAAGGACCACTGCGGGCTGGTTGGTATAGACCTTCATGGAAATGCCCGATTTTTTGGAACGTAACTCGGCCACTTTTTCGCTTCCCATGTCCTTGATGAAGACGGTGTTGAACTCTTGGCGTCCAATGGGCTTGGACAAGAGAAAGTCCAAAGGTTCCCCGCGCACGGGCAGGGTCTTTCCGGTGGGCAACAATTGCTCGTTGAGTTCCAAGAAGTGTGGGCAGTTGAGCTGCAGTTCGCAATCTTCCAGATAGGGGGCATCATCCAACTTAAAATAAGAATGGTTGGTTAGGTTCACCACGGTACTGCGATCGGTAGTGGCCTCGTGGATCACCTGTAGGGCATTTTCCACCAGCTTATAGGTCACTTGCACCTTGAGGTTGCCCGGGTAGCCCTCTTCCAGGTGGTGGCTCAGGTAGGAGAGGGTCACATAGGGGTGCTCCCCGGTGTCCACTTCCTCTATGCTCCAAAATTTTTGGTGAAATCCCTCTTTGCCCCCGTGCAGGTGCACCCCTTTTTCTTGGTAGAGCAAATATTTTTCCCGATCCAGTTCAAACCCGCCGTTGGAAATCCGTCCGGCATAGCGGCCCACGCAGGCGCCCACGCAGTTATCGTCCAGGCGGTAACGGCTGGGGTGGTTGTACCCCACCACCACATTGGTGTACTCCCCGTTGGCGCCCTTGAACAGGAGTTTCTGTATGGTGGCACCATAGTCCAGCACCACAAGGGTCATCACTTTGTTGGATAGGGTGATCTGTTTCACGTGTTCAGGACTTATCTCGGTACAAAAATATACTAAATTGTTACAACGGTATTATCAAACAGCCCTTAAAAAACGGGTTGTGGAATCAATGACCGGTTAAAGGCTGCTTCACCTGATGCACTGGGTTATAGGGTGATTCCCAGCGGGCCTCAAAACGTTGATATTGTGCCCGATGCCAAAAAAACAGAATCACCTCAGCACTCAAAGCGTTTGATGAATGCAAAATTGAAAGAAAGCAGTCAATTTTTGAGATTTTCTTAAATGTTCAAATTCCCAATAAGTAATGACCTAAAATTGCGACTTGCTTTTAGCTTACCGCGATGTGTGTTTTTTTAAACGACAGGAGCCCATTTGGTTTTTAAAATATCATCCATTACTATCATAGGCAGATCGGACAATCATTAACAAGAGACAGAACAAGAAAGAATAGGAGTAAAGTGTCAACTCAACGGTAAAAACCAAAAAGATAATGTAGCAAAATGTCTAAAAATGTAAGAAATGGACATAGCGGAAATTGATGGTGCGTTGAGCAAGTTTTTTGCCGAAACCCACCTGGTCGCAACCATAATCTTGATACGTAACATGGATTCAATTGAATAAAGTACCTTTATCATCCAGATACATTTTAAAATCATTTCCAATACTGCAACTTAAAAGTGTTCATCTCAAACCCAAAAAGAATGAAAACCTATTTCTTTATCCTTACGCTTGTTTGTATCAATTTATCTTGTGACAGGGATGCTCCGGAAGCATCTGATGAAGGGTTGGTGATTGGTGAATGGGTAGGCAGTTTAGAAATTTCGTTTTATGTTGATGGCACTCCCAAATCAAACCCTATTAGACCTTGCAAAGGATTGGAACGACTTATTTTCAGGGCAGACAACACCTTGAATTTCCAAGAATACGAGCCCTTTGGCGACAATGAGTGCCGTGTGGTGCCAGAATTTGCCAGAGAGGGCATTTGGGAAAGGCTAGGGAACGAAAAGTACAGGTTTGCCATGCTAAACGATGATGGTAGCGTGCAGCGCATCGTAGAACCGGAGGCGATCCGCTTTAGGGAGGATGGGGAAATCATGGCGGTGCAGTTCGATCCGGTCGTGGACAACGGCGTGGACTCTCCCTATTATTACGAGACCATCTTTTTCAGGTAATAGGGTGATGGATATCGATTGTCATTTAAGGAATCCCATTGGTTTTATATGAAACAGCATGCCCGTTCCAACAAATTTCCAAGCTGGAACGGGCTATTTATTGGCACTGCCAATAGGTTCAATATTTAGGTTGCTTTTATTTTCCTAGTGTTTCGTCCTCGAAGGTAAGGCTGATCACTTGATTGGTACGCCGTATTTCCACCGGAAATCCGTCCAGGTTATAGGTATAGGCGGTGGTGCAGGGATTGCAGGCCCAATAGATGTTGTACGAACGGTCTTCAATGCGGCTTTTCACCACGTTGTTCCGGTTCAGGGCTAAGGCTTCACTTAAAAAGAGGGGCAAATTTTTTTGGTAGTTTCGGCGCGTGTCATATTCCAGGTCAAAGGCCAGCTTTAGCACTCCGTCTTCATTGTACTGTTCCATTCTCCTTATGTTGCCGTCTTGCCAGGTATAGGTCTCGTGGTACTTGGCGGCAGTGGTGTCCGTTGTTTGAAAAGTGCTTTTCCGTTGCAGTTGGCCGTTGGCGTCATAGTCGTGTTGCTGCCATGATCCAAGTGTAAACCCACCCAACGGATCAGGGTGCAAATTATATATGCGCTCCACTGCTCCCGTGGCCGTGTAGGTAATGGAGTCCTTGTGGGCCAGGGATCCGGTAAAACCATTGTAATGTTGCAGCACCACGGGCTTGCCGTCCGTATAGGAGACAAGGGTTTTTGTGCCATTGGGAAATTGTTGGTCCCGTACTTCAACCAAGAGGCCATTGCCGTCATAAACGAGTTCTTCGGTCCGTTGCGCGTTGCCTTCGGCATAGGTGAGCATCACCAGTTTTGTGCCCCTGACATCCAGCACATCGTCTTCGGCACATGCCGCAACGAGCACAAAGGCCAGGGCACAGGCCAAGGGGCGGGCAAGGAATCTGCAACAGCGGGTTGTTTCTGGCATTGGCAAAAGGTTATGGCATGCTTTTTATGGTAAGATGTCTTCCGCACCAAAGGGTTGCGCCCCCCTGGCGAACTGCAGCTTAAAAAAAGGGACGGCCCTGGCGTGGTCTTGTGGTAGGTTTTTCCGCTTCTGCCGTGCTATTGGTCCGGATAGGAAAGAAGCAAGCCCGGACCTTGGCCGTAGCCTTGGTTCGCGGCCGCGATTGCCCTAGGGTACCTTATACCGCCAATTCTTGGTTCCATGACACCACCTTTTCGCCGTGCATGGCATCCAGGCCCATTTGTACGCACATGGCCGTCCGGGCGCCCGTGGTGCAATTTGAGATGGGCTCGGTGTTGTTTACAATGCTCGTTTGGAAGTCCACCAAGGCCTGTTTGCTGGGATCCATATGGGAGACATTGATGGGCATTCCCTTGCCCTGTTCCCAATTGGTGGTGGCACCGGCCACCCCATCTGCCTGGCCCATTTCCTTTTTGTAGGAACCCTCTGGGTGGAACCATGCGTTCGTAGGGCCTATGATGATGGTTCCTTTGTCCCCTATGCATTTTATTTTGTAGCCCTCCATGGCGTTGGTGGTTAGGCTGGTGAACTTTGCCCTTACTCCCTTGGGGTAACTGTAGGTAAGGTGCACGTTGTCATAGGTTTCCCTACCGTCTTTCCAATAATCCACCCCACCAAAACCAACCACTTTTTCGGGAACGGAGCCCAAGGCCCAGTTCACAAAATCGAGTTGGTGGGAGCACAGTTCGGCCACCAAGCCCCCGGAGAATTCCCGGTACATGCGCCAGTTGATGGCGCGCTCCATGGCCGGGTCCGGAACGGGCTTGCGCCAGTTGCCATTTCGGTTCCAATAACACTCAAAGGCCGTTGGCGTTCCTATTTTGCCATCGTTTATGAGTTCAATGATGTGGGCATACAGCCGGGAGCTGTGGTATTGGTGTCCCGTTTGAAAAACCTGGTTGCTGGCCTGGGTCTTTTTAACCAGGTTTTCTATGCCAAAATAGCCTTTGGCCAAGGTTTTTTCGCAATACACGTGTTTGCCGGCATCCAAGGCATCCATGGCGATTCGGGAATGGGTATTGAAAGGGGTGGCGATCAAAACGGCGTCCACGTCTTTGTTGTCCAATAGTTTGCGGTAATCCCGGTACCCTTTTGCCGTGCCGTTTACCGCTTTGAGGCCCTCTTCCAACCTAAAGGGCAAACTGTCGCAGCAGCCAACCACCTGCATGTGGTCTATTTCATTTATCAGGTAGGTCATTCCCGCCCCCCTGGCCCCGGTGCCTATGATGCCCATGTTCAGGGTTTCCAAGGGTTTTTTGGTGCTGCCCGTGGCGCTTAGGGGAAACCCGGTCAAGGCTGTTGTGGCCAGGGCACTTTTATAAACAAATGATCTTCTCTTCATAAATGTATTTTGGTTTTTTCAAAAGGGCTAAACAATCATCTTCATGTTTCTTGATCGTTGGGCACATTGGCAGTAACGCCCAGATGTTCGCGGCGCCAAACTTTGCGCTCTTCCATGGACCTTTGCCTTGAACCTCCCCTTTATGTCCTTATGGGGTCATTTCCATAATCGGGTGGCAAAAGATGGTATCATTTGCCAAAACCCTTTTTCTCAAGCACGGGCCGTCTTGGGATTGGTCGGGATGGCCCCGGTCCGGCCGTCCAACCCCGTGAAAGTGTTCTTTTTTTGAAGACCTTCCACAGCTAACGGACGGTTTTTAGTTCAGGGGTTTGATCTTAATGTTCTTGAAGGCCACGAGGTCCCCGTGGTCTTGCAACAGGATGTGCCCCCGGTCCGATTCCCCAAAGTTGGGCCAGTCCACATATTTGCTGTTGGCCACCAGCTCGCGGTATGCCGGGCTTTTGCGCTCGTATTCCAGTACTTTCATCCCGTTGAGGTAATGCTCCACCTTATTTTCCTTGGAGATGATGTGTGCCGTGTTCCATTCTCCCGGACCATTCATCGGTTTGTTGGGGTCGGCTTTGATCAGGTCGTACAGGGAGGCCACGGTACGGCTCCCCTCGTGGTTGCCCTCTTTGGCATCGGGGTGGCGGGCATCGTCCAATATTTGGTATTCCAGGCCAATGGAAGAACCTGGGCCCTTGTTCAGTTCGGGGTCCACATAATATTTAATGCCGCTATTGGCGCCTTCGGTGATCTTAAAGTCCACCATGAGCTCAAAATCCCCATATTTTTCTGTGGTGATGATGTCTCCCCCGGCTTCGGATTCCCCACCACCGGAGGCCAGTACGTAGAGCACGCCATCTTTTATTTCCCAGCCTTGCTCGGGGAAGCCGTCCAGTTTGGCACCGCGCCACCCTTGGGTGGTCTCCCCATCCCACAACATCTTCCAGCCCCTTTCCCTCTCTTGGCTGCCCAGGTCGTTTTTGGTGATGATGGGCGCCACTGGGGTGTTCCGGGAATATTTGTGCAAACTGTCTGTGATGATGCGGATGTTTTTCCATATAATGTCCGTTCCGGGCTCCTTGTCCGCCCTAATGCTGTGCACCTGCAGGGCAATGAACCCGGAGGCCGTGCGATCGTCTATGAGATGGGCCGCGGGCACATCGTTGATCCAGGTCTTTAGGGTGTCGCCAATGGCCTCTACGCGGTAGTGGTTCCAATCGTTCTGTTTAAAGGCCTGTTGTGCGGCGGGGTTGTTGTCCAAGGGATTCAACCAGCCCCTGCGGGCCTCGTCAAAAATACCGGCACTCCAGGCACGATCGGAGGGGTCTATTTCCACTTGGTAGCCGTGCACCCTGCCGTTCCTGTAGTGGGGCAGGCTATTGCTACGGATCTGGATGCCGGAGTTCATGCTGGAATCTACCTTGTATTCCAGCTCCAAAATAAAATCCCCGTACATTTTCTCCGTGGTCAAAAAGGAGTTTGGCGTGTTGGACACCGTGGTGCCCACAATGGCGTTGTCCTTTACCGTATAGATGGCCTCACCGCCCATTTGGGTCCACCCGTTCAGGGTTTCTCCGTCAAAAAGGGGCTTCCATGGTGCGGTATCCTTGGGTTCCCCTGCGCAGCCCATTAACATGACGGAGCTGCACACAATGGTAAAGGTCTTTTTCCACTTTGATATCATAATGTGTTTTTTTTGGGTTGATGTATAAAAAAACGCCTTATAAAAGGCGTTTAAATATACTGCTTTTGGGATTAATGGGTGTCTGGTTCTTTCAGGTACTCCCCGAAGTTTTCCTTGAAACGGTTCAACCTGGGCACCGAGACGTTCCTTACATAGGAGTTGTTGGGGTTCTTTCTTTCGTAATCCTGATGGTATTCCTCTGCACGGTAAAAGACATCCAACGGTCTTACCTCGGTGGTAATGGGGTCTCCCTCATAGACGTTTTGATCTTTGAGCGCTTGGATATAACCCTCAATGATCTTTTTTTCGCGCTCGTTTTCATAAAACGCCACGGAGCGGTATTGCGGCCCGCGGTCCGGCCCTTGCCGGTTCAGGGTGGTGGGGTCGTGGGAACCAAAGAAGACCTGCACCAACTGGGTAAAGGAGATCACCTTGGGATCGTAATAGACCTTGACCGCCTCCGCATGGCTGCTCTGTCCGGATGCCACGCTCTCGTAGGTGGGGTTTTTTTCGGTGCCCCCCGCATAGCCGGACACGGCTTCCTTGACCCCTTTTACGCTCTCAAAAATGGCCTCCACGCACCAGAAGCAGCCACTGGCAAAATAAGCGGTTTCGTATTGGTCCAATTGTTCTTGGGTCAGTTTTACCGCTTCGGCTTCCTCGGCAACAGTCTGTGCCGTGGCGGGTGCCTGTTGGTTGGGGCTGCCCTTGCAGGCAAGGCCCAGGAAAAGGGCCAATCCCAATCCCCATGTTTTTGAGTTATGCATCATCACAATTTTATGGTTTTGTCGCCAAGTTACAAAGTCCTTGCACCATCTAAGGTTAAAAAATGTTAAGGCAGCGGGCCTTTTTGGGCTGCATGGCCTAACCTTTGGCGGATGGGCCTCGTTTAACGTTCACGATCCAAGCAAATGATTTAATTTTGGAACCATGATGGAAGGGGCGTCTTTTTTTTCCGGTATGGGCCGTACCCCCAGGGTATTGGATGCTGGCATTCCCTTGAGCCGTTATGTGCCACTGGACCTTTCCGTGGACAACCGGGAACTGGCCGTGGTGAACATTACCGACCCCGCGGCCTGTGAAGCTTACGTTGCCCAGGTTTTACAGGAGAACAACGGCACGGTGGCCTACGGTGGCTATCTGGAACGCCGCAACCTCTACAGGGACAAGACGCAATTTGGTGATGGGGCCGGCCCCGCACGCAACATTCATTTGGGGGTCGATTTTTGGTGCACCGCCGGTACCTTGGTGCTGGCGCCCTTGGATGGAGCGGTGCACAGCTTTCAGAACAATGGGGGCAAGGGAGATTATGGACCCACGCTCATCTTGGAGCATCGGTACGCCGGTACATCCTTTTTTACACTCTACGGTCACCTGGCCACTGCTTCTTTGGAAGGACTTTTTGTGGGCAAGCCCTTTAGGGCCGGGGAGCCCTTGGGCGCCTTGGGCACCGCCAAGGAGAACGGCAACTATGCCCCCCACCTTCATTTTCAACTGATCTGGGACATGGGCGATCTACGGGGAGATTATCCCGGGGTGGCTTCCCAGGCCGATCTGCATTTCCATCGGAAAAATTGTCCCGACCCCAATTTACTGCTCAAATTGTAAGCGCGGTCTCCGTTGAAATACCTCCTTTCCCGATAAGCGGTTTTTGGCCGGGCATACGTTCATCGAACAATTTTTACAGCTTGTCCGATTCTTTGTCGTTTACCGAAAAATGGGCGTTTTTCGGCGAATGACATCCCCTTTGCACACCCCCTGTGGCGTTCTTTATATGTAATAAGCGAACGTCATGAAAACAATTACCACACTTCTTTTTATCCTCTTTATTGGGTTTGGCGCCCAAGCACAAAAGCAGATGGAAAACAAGGTTGCCACTGTTGCCATGGGCATTGTGACCCAAACGAGCCATACCGCTGCCCTAAGCAAGAAAAATGACGTGGCCCGGTTGTACCGCACCAAGAACTACCGGGTAAAAAAGGCCCTTTCCTTTACCACCAAGCGCAACAGGGCCAAATTGGCCTAATTCCATTTCCCCGTTGAAAATCAGTCGATAAATGGCTTCTTTTTAGGCCCTGCTTCAAAATAAAAACAAGCCGTAGCTGGGCTATGCCCGGTTTTTCTTTTTCCAAGGCCAGGAAAACAATTCAGTTTCTTTGGCCACTTTTCATAAAGAAGGGGTTTACTTGGGACAACCTGCCCAAATAGGCGAGAGCACACTTGGGGATTGCTTGTGGACTACGCCCGTATGGTGTTTTTGTGGTGGGCGATGAAATCAAAATAAACAGGGTAGAGCGGTTCTCCCTGCGGGACTACCCAGCGTCCTTTCCTTTTTTTTTTTCAAAGACGATAAATAAAATACAGGGGAATGAGGGTGAGGGGGCCGTAGGTCTCCATCGCAACGCTGTACACCACCACACCCACTAGAAAACCAATGATGAGGGCGTGCCACATGGCATCCCTTTTTTTGTTTTTGTCTTTTGGCAGATGTTCCACAGGGCTTTATGGATTTTTAACGTGTGCCATGGCTTAGCCTTGTTTTTCCTGCAGCAAAAGGGGGCTCAGCACCTCCCAAACATTCTCTGCCACAATTTTTTGGCCCGCTGCGTTGGGGTGGATGCCGTCTTCCAGGTTCAGTTCCGGATTTCCGGCCACGCCCTCCAATAAAAAGGGGATAAGTGCGGTTTCTTTCTCGTTGGCAATTTCGGGGAACATGCCCCTGAACTCCGTGGTGTATTCCGGACCCATGTTGGGGGGGATCTGCATGCCGGCCAATACCACCTTTACCCGGGGATACTTTTTCCGTACCAGATCGATCATGGCCCGCAGATTGGCCCTGGTCTCGGAAAGCGGAATGCCCCTAAGGCCGTCATTGGCACCCAGTTCCAGGACAAATATGGCCACCTCTTGGTTAAGCACCCATTCCAAACGGTTGCGGCCCCCCGAGGTGGTTTCCCCGCTGAGGCCGGAATTGATGGCATTGTAGGGCAGCCCCAGGGAATCCAATTTTTGCTGGATCAGGTTGGGGAAGCCTTCCGCCGTGTCCAGACCGTAGGCCGCCGTGAGGCTGTTGCCAAAGAACAGGATGTTCTGTTTGTCCTGGGAAGCCACCGGTTCTTCCACGACGGCGCCGTTTTCCGGATGCTTCCCGGCCTCCTTGGACTTTGGGCTTTCCCCACAGCCGCAGAGAAGGGCAAACATCAAAAAATAACGAAACTTTAATAGTTTAGGCATGGGGTACTTTTCTTTTAGTGAAAATCATTTGTTTATTTTGTGGGTTTGGTAAAAACCAGCTATGACAAAGATATTAAACGTAAGCAAGCTCACGAAGCGGTACAGCAGCGGCACCAAGGAACTTACCGTATTGGACACCATCTCTTTTTCCATTGATGCCGGGGACACCTTTGCCATTGTGGGCCCATCGGGCAGCGGCAAGACCACCCTTTTGGGCCTCTGCGCCGGGCTGGACCGGGTCAGTGAAGGCGAGATCACCCTTTGTGGCAAGCCCTTGAGCACCCTGGACGAAGATGGCCGTGCCCAGCTCAGGAACGATAAGGTGGGCTTTATTTTCCAGGATTTTCAGCTGCTTCCCACGCTTACGGCGCTGGAAAATGTGAGCGTGCCCCTGGAGCTGCGCGGTGATGCCAATGCCAACCAGGTGGCCCGGGAACTTTTGGAGAAGGTGGGCCTGGCCAAGAGGCACGATCATTACCCCACCCAACTATCCGGGGGGGAACAGCAGCGGGTGGCACTGGCAAGGGCCTTTTCCAATGCCCCCGAGATCCTCTTTGCCGATGAGCCCACCGGCAACCTGGACGAGGAAACGGGGGAGAAGGTCATTAAGCTGCTCTTTGACCTGAACAAGGAAATGGGCACCACCCTGGTCATTGTTACCCATGACCTGGACCTGGCCGCCATGAACCATAAAGTGCTGCGCCTAAAGGGCGGTAAGATCGTGGCCAACGAAACAAGCGTGGCCTCGTGAGCACTCCCACCCCAACCAAAGGGGCCACCACGGCGTGGCTGTTCAAGATGGCCTGGCGCGATGGGCGTGCCAGTGGCAAGCGCTTGCTGCTGTTCATGGCCTCCATTATCCTGGGCATTGCGGCCGTGGTGTCCATACAGTCTTTCAGCGACAATCTGGAGCGCAACATTGCCCTGCAGAGCAAGGCCCTTATGGGTGCGGACTACCGTATAGACGGCAACCAAGCCGCCAATGAACGGGTGCGGCAGGTGATGGACTCCCTGGGCGGGCCGGATGCCACGGAGGTGCAGTTTGCCTCCATGGCCGCCTTCCCATCAAAGGGTGCCACCAAATTGGTGCAGGTGCGCGGGGTGGAAGGCGGGTTTCCGTTCTACGGGGAGCTCGAGACCCAGCCCCTGGATGCGGCAGACCACTATTTGGCCCGTAACGGCGCCCTGGTGGATGCCACGGTCATGGTACAGTTTGATCTTGCGGTGGGAGATAGCGTAAAGCTGGGCACCACCAGCTTTCCCATTGTGGGGTCCCTGATTTCTGCCCCCGGCAGCACCGGGATAGGCACTTCCGTGGCACCGCCCATATTTGTCCCCTTTTCGGCCATGGAGGCCAGTGGCCTGTTGCAAAGGGGCAGCCGGTTGCGCTATAACTATTATTTCAAGGACCCGGAGGCCGATCTGGAGGCCTTGGACACCGAGCTGGATCCCATCCTGGATGCGGAAAATGCCGATATGGACACCCATACGGCCACCAGTGAGCGCTTGGGGCGACGGTACCAAAACGTGGGCCGATTTCTAAATTTGGTGGCCTTCATAGCCCTTTTGTTGGGGTGCGTGGGCATTGCCAGTTCCGTGCACATCTACATCAAGGAAAAGTTCAGGTCCGTGGCCATTCTAAAATGTTTGGGCGCCAGCAGAAAGCAGTCCTTTTTCATCTATCTCATCCAGATTGCCGGCATGGGCCTCATTGGCGGTCTGGTGGGCACCGGCTTGGGGCTGTTGTTGCAACTGTCCTTTCCCTTGCTGCTACAGGGGTTTTTGCCCTTTGAGGTGGTCATTTCCACCTCCTACCAGGCCATTTCCGTGGGCTTGTTGTTGGGGGTCTTCATGTCGGTTTTGTTTGCCCTTTCGCCCTTGGTGAACACTTGGTTCGTGAGCCCCTTGCAAGTGCTGCGGGCACAGGAAGATGTGGGGGCGGCCTCGCGTCCCGTGAAAGGGGCCA
Source organism: Maribacter aquimarinus (assembly GCF_047345505.1). Taxonomy (NCBI): domain Bacteria; kingdom Pseudomonadati; phylum Bacteroidota; class Flavobacteriia; order Flavobacteriales; family Flavobacteriaceae; genus Maribacter; species Maribacter aquimarinus. The sequence continues at coordinate 25,275 of NZ_JBLFEO010000029.1, forward strand.
TTTTAACCGCCGTGGTGCTGTTTGTGTTCTTCTTTGCCCAGTGGTTGTTGGGCAATGTGCGCTATGCCCTTGGCTTTGTGGCCGGCATCCTTGTTACCTTTGCCGTTCTCAGTGGGACCGCCGCCTTTTTTATGAAGGGCATTAAACGCTATTTTCCGGAAACTTGGAACTTCACGGCCCGGCAGAGCCTGCGCAATCTCTTTAGGCCCAACAACCAGACCGCGGTGTTGATCTTGGCCATAGGCATTGGCAGTTTCCTGATCAGTACGCTTTACTTTACCAAGGACTTTCTCCTGGCCAAGGCCAATGTGGAGACCGGGGCCAACAGCCCCAACATTATTTTGTTCGATGTGCAGACGGCACAGAAAGAGGCCGTGGCCAACACCATTGCGCCCAAGGGCCACCCCATACTGGCCAACATTCCCATTGTGACCATGCGGATGGAGCGCATCAAGGATCGCAGCGTAAACGACCTTAGGCAAGACACCACCGTACAGATCAACAGGTGGGTGCTAAACCACGAGTTCAGGGTTACCTACCGGGACAGCCTCTTGCCCGGTGAAACGGTGTTGGAAGGGGAGTGGACGGGCAGCGCCACGATGGATGCCGCCATTCCCATATCCATCTCCGAAAATGTGGCCAGGGACGCCCAGGTCACGGTGGGAGACACCCTGCTCTTTAACGTACAGGGCACGCAGATGGAAACCGTGGTGGGCAGCATCCGGCAGGTGGACTGGGGGCAGATGCAGCTCAATTTCAATCTGCTCTTTCCCAAGGGCATCCTGGAAAAGGCGCCACAGTTTCACGTGCTCACCACCAACGTGCCCAGTAAAGAGGCCTCCGCCAGCCTGCAACAGGAACTGGTGCGCAAATTTCCCAACCTCTCCATCCTGGACCTCCGGCAAGTGATCACTTTGGTGGAGGGCATTTTGGACAAAATTTCCTGGGTGATCAGCTTTATGGCCTTTTTTAGCATCCTTACCGGCATCATCGTGCTCATTGGCTCGGTGCGTAACAGCAAGTACCAGCGCATTCGCGAAAGTGTATTGCTGCGCACCTTGGGCGCACAGAGCGCACAGATCGTTCGCATCACGGCCCTGGAATATCTGTACTTGGGACTTTTGGGCAGTGGCGTTGGCATACTGCTTTCCCTTTTTGGCAGCCAGCTCTTGGCCTATTTTGTCTTTGACACCCCTTTTGTGCCCTCTTGGGTGCCCTTTGTCATTGTACTGCCCGGCATTACCCTTTTGGTGCTGCTCATTGGCGTGTTCAACAGCCGCAGCGTGTTGCGCAGTCCGCCCCTGCAGGTACTCCGAAAAGAAGGAAGTTAGAGGGAGTACGGTGTACTGAGTATTAAGTACTGAGTATTGAGTACAAAGTATTAAGTACAAAGTATAAAGTATCAAGTACAGTATCTTGATTCTTGATTCTTGCCCCTTGTCTCTTTTTTCCCGGCCTAGGTGCTGGTCTTGGGTTGAAGTACCATTTTTTTCGTTCAGTTGTATCCGTGCGCCCACACCTTCATCGATGTTTGCAGACGGGTTGTCCAAGGGCTTTTCAGAGACCGAAAAAAAGACCGTTTTGGCCGACCTTCCTGTTGGTTCACAAAGGCCGAAGCTATCTTTAGGATAAGGTAATACCATTTCCCAATTGAAAATAAGCCGATAAATGGTTTCCTGTTACGCCCTTCTTCAAAATAAAAATAAGCCGTTGCCGGGCCATACCTGATTTTTCTTTTTCACAGGCCAAAAAAAATAATTTAATTTCTATGGCCGCATTATAAACAAGAACTGGTATAAGTCCTCCATTACCAGATTGTACAGGCCATCTTTAAGCTCCTGCCAAGCGGTATTGGTTGCCAGGTCCATAGCGGTGCCCCAAGCCGGCGCGCGTGTCACGCGTATGCGCTTCCAGGCTCCTCTTGCGCCTTTTAGTGTCCTCTGCTTGCGCTGTGGTCCCTGCCTTTTTTTAAGAAACGCCTTTAGAGGGACATTGTTGCGCATTGTTTTGGGTTGCCTACCACAACGCCCCGTTTTCCCAGCTTCTTCTTGCTCCGATACCTGCTCACTGGATAAGGCACCATTGTGCGCCGTGCGATATGGGCTACCCCAACAGTGCCGGCGCCATCAGCGTCTTGAAATACTGATCAATGGAAAACGCTTTAAACATTATGTTTCGCAAACTGCTTACAAGATGTGGTACGGGCCTGACGCTGGGACCAGCGGGGGCATAATCAAGCACCTAATTTTGCAAATAAAGCCGAATGGAAAATCTGATAGGATTTTGGTGAGTAGGCTCGCACCAATCAATTAATTTTATGCATTATTGGTAAATGGCTTTGTTTTCAAGACCACTCCCGAAGGGATGTTGTTCGTTAAGGTGGGACGAATTCCTGACAAAATAGCGAATAGCTGCGTAAGGCCCTGAAAGGCCGATATGATCAATCCCAAACATAGTCCTCATTATAATCAACAATATACTTGGTCAAAAAAGCGCGGTACTCTTCTTTAAAATCTTTCTTGCGGTGGTGTTCATGCTGGTTTTTAATGTAGCTTATCACAACATTGACCTCTCTTGGGTTTACCGAAAAGGCACCATATCCATCTTGCCAAAAGAAATTGGCCAAACTTTTATCTTTCGTTTTTATCCATTTGCTGGAATGGGCTTTTATTTTTTGCACTAAAGTCATCAGGGCTACTTTTTTACTGAGCATACATAAAATGTGAATATGGTTAGTATAGCCGCCAACGATTAAAACAGGGCACTCTAACTCCTTACATACGCCACCGATGTAAGCGTGCAGTTCTTGTTCATAGGGAGGGAATATAAGGTCTTCTCTATACTTTGTGCTGAAAACGATATGTATGTAGTTCTGTACTAGTGACTGTCCCATGCTTTAATATCGCCCTTTCAGGGCTTTTTTTGGTGTTTACGGAAAAAGTACTTCGGGCTTTCCTTTCGTATGGCGTCCCTTCGGGACTTTTTTCCTTTCTTCTACTTCTGTCGGAAGCACTTCGTGCTTTCCTGTTGTATGGCGTCCCTTCGGGACTTTTATCCTTTCTTCTACTTCTGTCGGAGGCACTTCGTGCTTTCCTTACGTATGGTGTCCCTTCGGGACTTTTTTTGGTGTTTACGGAAGAAGTACTTCGTACTTCCTTGTTGTATGGGGTCCCTGCGGGACTTTTTTTGGTGTTTTGCCCAATCCCGAAGGGATGACATAATAACGCATAGGATAAAATCCTATGAAAAAATGCTAAATCCAATAATTTAACCCTGAAAGGGTGCTGTAATCTTTCCGTAGCAGTCTGTGCTGCGGTTGCACCAATTGCATGCGCCCGGGCCCGCGTTAGGGATAGGAGCGGAAAGCCCACAGCGAGGCACGAGCGCGGACTTGCAGCGCATAGCCCGGCCCGCAGGGAACGCCCAAAGTCCCCAGGGGCACCTGCCCTGTGCGTTGCTCCTTGCCGGGCCGCCCTACTCTTGGATGCCGGGTTGGCGCAGGGTATAGTTGGCCTGGGCCTTGGCTTGGTCCACCTGGCGCTTTACATCGGCCAGCAGAGCCTTGGCATCATAGACGATGCCGTCCTTGATGGTGTACTTTACCCCGCCGTGGCGCACCACTTGGTTGTTCTCCGTGAGCTTGATGGCACCGGTGCCGTAGAGCACTTTCAGGTTTTTTAGGGGGTTGGCGTCCACCACCACAAAATCTGCCAATTTGCCCACGGCCACCGTGCCTATTTCTTGGTCCATGCCCAGGGCCTCTGCCCCGTTCAGGGTGGCGGCGCGGATCACCTCCAGCGGGTGGAAACCGGCCTCGCGCAGGAGTTCCAGCTCACGGACGTAGGCAAAACCGTAGAGCTGGAAGATGAAGCCGCTGTCCGATCCCGCCGTAACGCGGCCGCCGCGGTTCTTGTACTCGTTCACAAAGGTCATCCACAGCCGGTAGTTCTCTTTCCAGGCCACTTCCTGCTCGGTGCCCCAGTCATGCCAGTAGGAGCCGTGCGATATCTTGCTGGGCTGGTAAAATTCCCACAGGGAGGGCAGGGTGTAGTCTTCATGCCATTCTGCCCTTCTGGCGCGGTGCAGGTCGCGGCTGGCCTCATAGATGTTAAAGGTGGGGTCCAGGGTAAAGTTGAGCTCCAGGAGCTCGTCCATGACCTTGTTCCAGTGGTCCGAGAAGGGTGGTGCGGCCTGCTGCCAAAGGTTCCCGGCATTCTCAAAACGGTGCTGTTCGTTCTGGTAGTTGTAGTCCAACGGATAGTCCTGTACGGTCCGATCATCAAAAAGGGCCTCGGGAAGGCCGTACCAGTGCTCCATGGAGGTTAGGCCGGCCCGGGCGGAGTGCAGCACGTTCCAACGGGCCACGCTGAGCTGGGCGTGGTGGCAGGCAGAGCCCAGCCCCAGTTTTTTGTTCTCGTCCAGGGCGGCGGCCATGATCTCGGGTTCGGCCCCGAAGAATTTAATGCCGTCCGCGCCCTTTTTGGCATTGGCGCGCACCCATTCCCGCGCTTGTTCCGGGGTGGCAATGGGCTGTCCGTTCAGGGGATCGAAGGTTTCGCTGGTCTGCCCAAAGCCGGTATAGGCAAGGATGCGGGGCGCCACGATCTCATTCTTGGCGCTCTTTCGTTTCAGGTCCATGGCAAAATCCACGCCGCGGCCACTGGGCTCGCGCACGGTGGTGATGCCGTGGGCCATCCAGAGTTTAAAGACATAATCCGGTTCTGCCCCCTGGGAGGTGCCGCCTATGTGGCCGTGCATGTCCACAAAGCCGGGCATGAGGTACATGCCGCTGCAGTCCAGCTCCTTTCCGCCCGGCCTCAGTTTGGGCCGCCGGCTTTCTTTTATGGGCACCCCTGGATAGCCCACCACGGCCACGTCCGTTATGCGGTTCTTTTCCACCACAATGTCCACCGGGCCCAGTGGGGGCGCCCCGTTGCCGTTAATGAGCATGACGCCGCGGATGATGAGTTGGTCATGGGGGCCGTCTCCCTGGGCAGATTGGGCAAAGAGCATTGGGGCCGTAAACAGGAGCAATAGGGCAAGCAATTGGTTGGTTTTCATGTTGATGTATGTTGTTGGTTATGTATTTATGGATCGGTGGATAAACACGTATTCATGGATCAAGTTCACTATCTGATGATCATTTAAACAAAAATTTTACTGTTGTCAGTTCGGGCGCCCGCCTGCCGGAGGGTGATCTAGCCGAGAACTTTTCGCCAGGCAAAGGAGGCTTCGACTACCTGCCCGTACCGAAGGGCACATTCGGGCGGGCCTGCCTCGACTCCAATTCAGGCGGGCGCTAAGCCCAACATGCTGGCTATAACTCAATTTATGATGGGTTACCTTGTACTGATTTCTATTTTTTCTTTTTTTGTTGCTTTCCTCTTTATTCGGGCACCCCGATCTTATCGCCAAAGAACAGGGCGTTAAGGAAAAGTTTGTTGGTGCCGTACCAGGAGCCCCTGAAATTGGGATTGTCCGCAAAGAGCACCACGCGGCCCTTGCCCACCTTGTCCACCACCAGGGAGGCCGAGGGTTTTAGAAAGGTCTCCATGTTCTTTTGGCTGATAAAGCCATCTATGTGCGGTTCTGCGGTGTATTTGCCCACCGTGGCGTAGGGATTGGTGCTCGGGGCCAGCCAAACGGTGTTGTTCTTGTACACTGGGATCTCATTGTCCACATAGCCATAGCCCAGGGGATGGGTGCGGTCCAGGGCCACCTTCACGATGATGCCGCCCACGCGCTCCCTGCCCAGGTGTTCCGGTGCCTCCACGTAGGGCAGGCGTTTGGCCCGTTCGGTACTGTCCTTGGGGCTTTCGGTGAGCTTGGTTTGCACCACTTTTTTCTGCACGGCCCATTCGCTGGCGGTGCCAATGGTGATGAGGGTATTGCCCTTGGCCACCCAATCCTTTATTCTCTGCACTTGCTGTCCGTTGAGGTCATAGTTGCCGCTCACCATGACCAAGGTGTTGTAGCGGTCCAGACTGGCGCGGCCCAGATTGCGCATTGGAATTTTGGTAATGGGCATGTGCACGCGGGTGTCCAGCAAGTGCCAGACCTCTCCCGCCTCGTAAGAGCGAACGCCGTGGCCAATGAGCATGGCGGCCCTGGGCCGTTTTACGGCGGCCAGATGCCTGCTGCCCAGATCCACCCCTTCCAGGTTCAGTCCGGTGTCCACGGCGGTGATGGGCACCTTAAATTGTTCCTGGGCCTCGCGCACCAGGCGGTGAACGGCTTGGGCATCCCTTTTTTGGAGGGACACGGCAATGAGGATGGCCCCGTAGTTGAACTGCTTTTTGCCACCTTGGTAGGGCACCGCAAAGGGCTTTTGGGCCACGGAGGCCACCAGGCCGTTCCGTTGCAGAAAATGCAGTGCGGCCGGGGCGTTGTAGTCGTTCCAGTCCATGAGATAGGCATATTCCGATCGGGACACGGGGGCCACTGGCACCAAGTTCTCCGTACCGGTTACCCGTTCGCCAAGGTCCAGGGTGGTCACGGGGCGGTACTTCATGTTGTAAAAATTGGCCACGGACCAGGCGGAGGCATCGTAGTACACGCTGTCCCGGTACTTGTCATAGGTCTCGAACATGGTCTGCACCATACGGTATTGGGGCTGTTTGGTGGGCACCACGTAGGTATCGCCGTTTTTGTGCACCTTTATGCGGTGCAGCAGCAGCTTGTCCACAAAGGCCTTGGTACGGTTGGGGTCCTGGGGGTCGCCAAAGGCATAGCCCTTGATCTTTTCCTTGGAGGCCCTGGCAATGGCACTTTTGAAGAAGTCTTGTTGGTACTTGCGCAAGTATCCTTTGTTGGCCACGGCGGTGGCCACGGTGGTGATGCTGCTCACATATTGGTTCCGGATGGTAAAGGCAAAGGTGATCTCCCCAAAAGGTGTGGTCTGGCGGTGGCCCCGGGAGCTGGCCTGTTCAAACAAAAGTCCCAGGCCGCCCTGCAGGTCGGGGTAGGAGGAGCCGTAGCCGGGGTAGGTGCCATCAAACACTTCCTTGGTAAAGTAGAGGGAGCCAATACTGTCCAGGGACTTGGCAAAGGCCGCCCCAAAAAGGGTGTTTAGGTCTTCGTAGTTTTCCTTGGGCATGATCGGGTCCCAGGAGCCGTTGGGCTTCATGGGCTCAAAAAAATAGGTGCTCTGCGTGCCCATCTCGTGGAAGTCGGTCACCACATTGGGATACCAGTTGTGGTACCATTGCAATTTGCCGCGGCTCTCCGGGTTAATGCCCAGGAGCCAGTCCCGGTTTAGATCGAACCAGTAGTGGTTGGTGCGCCCTCCCGGCCAGTACTCATTGTGTTCCGCATCCTGTGGGTCTGCCACCTCGGGGTCTCCCTGGTACATGTTGGCCCATTGGGTATGGCGGTCCCTGCCGTCCGGGTTTATGGTGGGGTCCACGAAGAGCACGGAATGCTCCAAGTGCCCCAAGACCTCCGGGTGCTGGCTGGCCACATAGGTATAGGCGGTGAGCAGTGCCGCCTCCGAACTGCTGGGCTCATTGCCGTGCACACTGTAGGCCAGGTTAATGAACAGGGGCACTTCTTCGTAATTGGTGGGCGATCGGTCGGGGTCTGTAAAGGCCAAGTGCTGTTCCCTAAGGCCGTCCAAATTGGCCAGGTGTTCCGGGGTGCCCACGGTGAGCATCAACAACCTGCGGCCCTCGTGGGTTTTTCCGTAGTCGTGCAGCATGGCCCGGTCAGAAACTTCGGCCAATTTTTCAAAGTAGGCCACAATGCGATCGTGGCGGGTGTGGTGGTCCCCTATGGCGTAGCCCAAAAAGGCTTCCGGTGTGGGCACATTTGGATCAAAGGGGCGGTACTTTTCGTAATAGTAGTCCTGGGCCTGGGCCGTGGTGCCCACAAAACAGAGGGCAAGGAGCATTTTTTTTAGCATGAAGGCTGTTGTTGGTTTCTGCCTAAATATAAGAATTCCTGGATAAAACAAGGACAGGAAACCGCTCGCCAAAAGGGCTTGCCCTAGGCCACAGGGGAAAGTTGCTGCGTTATTTCCTGAAACCGGATAATGTAGTGGGTGCCTTTTTTGGTGGGGTCTTTTTTTATGGTGCCCCGGAGCTGGCGGGTTAGGTTGTTTATGAGCTTTAGCCCCAGGGACTTGGTGTTTTTATGGGTGATGCTGTCGGGAAAGCCCATACCGTTGTCCCCAATCGTAAGGAGGTACCCATTGCCCATTTCTTTTTTTAGTGCAATGCGTATTTCCCCTTCTTCCATGTCCTTTAGGCCGTATTTTAGGGAATTGGTCAGGGCCTCGTTGATCAATAGACCCAAGGGGATGGCGGTATCAATGCCCAGCTTCACGTCTTGGATGTCCAAGATCAGCCGCACCTTGTTCTCCAGGCCCTTGATGGACCGTATCAGGTAATTCCCCAATTCCTGCACGTAGGTCTTGTAGGCTATGTGGGCGGTATCTTGGCGCATGTACAGCATTTCATGCACCATGGCCATGGAGATGACCCTGTTCTGGGTGTTCTTGATGATGGATTTCATTTTCTCGTCCTCCATGTTCCTGGATTGCAGGCTGAGCAAGCTGCTCACCGTCTGCAGGTTGTTCTTTACCCTGTGGTGCACCTCCATGAGATGGGTCTCTTTGTCCTGCAACTGTTGCTCCAGCTCCATTTTGGATTTGTACAGTTTGTGGTGGGTGTTCAACAGGTTTTTGCCAAAGACGTTGCCCAACAGGTAAAAGGAAAAGAGCACGGAACACAGGTTAAAGATGTTTCGGGAGCCCTCCGGGACCACATTTTCCACAAAGCTGAAATCTGGGATGCTCTGTGAAAAGATGAAGATCACCAGCAAAAAGATAAAGTTGAGATAAATCTGGCCAAACCTTCTGGTGGTCATGTATGCGGCAAAGACAATGAGAGCCAAGGTAAAGATAAAGGCACTGTTTATGCCGCCGGTGTAAAGCGTGATGATAAAGGAGGTGATCAGGGCCATCGTGGATGCCGTGAGGTAGAGCACTCCGTAGGAACGGTGCTTCTGGTAGGCCAGGGTATTGATAAGGTTCAAGACCCCAAAAATAACGAAGGCATGAGGCACAATATGGGTAATGCCGAGGGCAAAATAGCACAAGAGGCCAAAGATGATGGAGAGGGCCCCAGAAACATAATTTAAATTTTGAACGAGCCTTACCTTGTTCTTTAGACGTTCTGTATCATCTTTTATCTGGTACATGACCTATGGGTTGGAACCTGTAGAATGGTTGTGTTAGTGGCGTAAAACTACTTACATTTATGCAATTACGCCAGTTTCTTTTGCAAATGTGGCCGCTTTGTGCCGCACTTGCCTTCTAACTGCGCTTTCGCTTGGGTTCCAGTTCGGTAAGGTCTGCAATGTTTATGGGCACTCCGCGCTCTATGCTCCTGCGTGCGGCGATGCCTATGAGTATGGACATGGCGCCATCCCGCAGGCCGGCGGTTCGGTCATAGGGGTCTGGCGCATTGGGATTTGCAAAAATTTTGTCGTGCAGGCGCTTGTCCCCACCACCATGGCCACTTTTTTCCATGGGCACTTCCACCGTCTGGTGCGGCTGCCATAGCTTGTGCACAATAAGGGGCTCCACATAGGTTTCTTCCGCACCGCTCTGTTCCATCTCCTTGGCGTGCTTTTCCGCTTCGGCAACCGTGCTGTTCTTTAGGTAGGGGATGTCTTGCCAGGCTTCCATGCGGCCTTTGGTGCCATTGAAGGCCACGCGCCAGCCCTCGTAGGGAGAATAGGTGGTAAGGGAGTAATTGAGGATGGTGTTGTCCCTGTATCTCACCTGGGCGCTCATTTTATCGTAAATGTCCACATTTTCCCGAAAGAGGCAATTGTCCCTGATATACCCGTCTTCGTGCTCATGGTCCACGTACAGTTTTTTTAAAAAGGGCTCTTTGTTGATGTCCCAATAAAAATCGCAACTGTTCTGGTACTGGCAACTCCGGCAATTTTTGCCGCGTTGCGGCCCGTTCTTTCCGTAAAATTCCAAATCTCCGTAGGCAAACACCTGCTCTGGCTCCGAATTTATCCACCAATTGAGGAGGTCAAAATGATGGGTGGCCTTGTGCACCCAGAGCGATCCGCCGCTTTCCATTTCCCCGTGCCACCTTCTAAAATAGGAGGCGCCATGGTAGGTGTTCAGGTACCAGTTGAAGTCTATGGAGACCAAGTCGCCTATGCTGCCGTTCTGGAGCAGTTCCTTGATCTTGGTGGCGTAGGGGCTCCACCGATAGTTGAAGCCCACGATGAGCTTTTTGTCCGACCGTTTTTCTGCGTCAATGATTTCCTGGCACTTGAACTCGTCCGTGGTCATGGGCTTTTCCGTGAGCACGTCGCAACCCATGTCCAGGCCCTTGACAATGAACTCGTGGTGGTTGGAGTCTTTGGTGGTCACAATGACGAGGTCCGGCCTGGTGGTCTTCACCATCTCATCAAAATCGGTGAAGAGGGGGCAATCGGTGCCAATATATTTTTGTCCATAGGCCAATCTGCTGGCGTTGTGGTCGCTGAGCCCCACAAACTCCAAGATATCGGAATATTGGTCCACCAGGCGCTTGCCCCAGAAGGTAATGCCCCGGATCCCGGTGCCCACCAAGGCCACCTTCAATTTTTTGGAAGGTGCAAAGGCAAAACTGCTTAGGGGCATGGCCGTACTGGCGGCCAACATGCTAATGGAAGAGAGGAAGGTACGGCGGGAAGTAGTCATCTTTTTTGATTTTAAACAAGAAAGTTAGCCAAAATTATGGACCAACCCTATTTAAGATGTTAAATTGATTGGGGTTTTGATGCTTAGGATGAACGGGGCAGCGTTTTATTCAGAATTTGGGGAGGTGCCCCCTGAAGCTTTGTTTTGGAGTCGGTCATACTGGTTCCCTTTTTTTCTTGGGAAATCATCCCATTGAAAATAAGCAGATGCAGGGTTTCTTTTTACGACCTACTTCAAAATAAAAATACGCCGTAGCTGGGCCATGCCCGATCTTTCTTTTCCGCAGGCCAAAAAAACAACTCAATTTCTTTGGTTGACTTTCAAAAGGGAACTGGAGTCATTTTTCTGGCACATTTCCAAAGAGCGTTGGTGGCAGTGGGAGCGGGGACAAAAAAAGGCATCCACCTGGGATGCCTTGAAATGCTTTGGGCAGGGCCCACTAATCTTCCGTGAGCACCCAATCTCCCTTCTGGATCAAGGGCTCCGCTTGTTTGTATTTCACGGTCTTGCTCTCACCGCTCATGACATTTTTTATGGTAACGCGTTCGTTCCTTCCAATTTTGGGCCGTTCCCGTACAATGGTTTCGGTCACGGCGGGCCTTTGGCGTTGGGTTTGGCCAGCGGCCCTGTGCTTGGCGGCAAGCTCATCGCTGTTGGGGATCTCTTCCTTGGAGGTCTTGAGCTTTTCCTTGGGCCTTCTTACGTTTCTTGCCTCCTGGATCTCATTGGGATTGCCCGTGGGCAGTTCTCCCTTGAACAAGAAGGAGACCACTTCCTTGTTCACCTTTTCGATCATGGCCTTGAAGAGCTCAAAGGCTTCGAACTTATAGATCAAAAGGGGATCTTTTTGCTCGTGCACGGCCAATTGAACGGATTGTTTCAGCTCGTCCATTTTTCTCAGGTGCGTTTTCCAGGAGTCGTCTATGATGGCCAGGGAGATGTTCTTCTCAAAATCGGTCACCAGCTGCTTGCCCTCACTTTCGTAGGCCTCTTGCAGGTTGGTGACCACGTTCAGGGTCTTTACGCCGTCGGTGAAGGGCACCACAATCCGCTCAAAATTGTTGCTGTTGTCCTCGTACACTTGTTTAATGACGGGGAGGGCCGTGGCCGCGTTGCGTTCCATTTTTTCCTTGTAGTGGTCATAGGCCGCCTTGTACACCTTGTGGGTAATGTCCTGTGGGGTCATTTTGGCAAACTCCTCCTCGTTTACCGGCGAGGTCATGGAGAAGTACTTGATGAGTTCAAACTCAAAATTCTTGTAATCGTTGGCGGCCTTGTTGGTGTCCGCGATCAGTTCACAGGTGTCATAGATCATGTTGGCAATGTCCACCTGTAGCCTTTCGCCCTGCAGGGCGTGGCGTCTTCTTTTGTACACCACCTCGCGTTGGGCGTTCATGACATCGTCATATTCCAAGAGCCTTTTGCGTACCCCAAAGTTGTTCTCCTCCACTTTTTTCTGTGCCCGTTCTATGGACTTGGTCATCATGCTGTGCTGTATGACCTCGCCCTCTTCCAAGCCCATTTTGTCCATCATCTTGGCCACTCGGTCCGATCCAAAAAGGCGCATAAGGTTGTCTTCCAGGGACACGTAGAACTGGGAGCTTCCGGGATCTCCCTGCCTTCCCGATCTACCGCGCAGCTGCCTGTCCACCCTTCTGGAGTCGTGCCTTTCCGTACCCACAATGGCGAGTCCGCCGGCCTTTTTCACGGCGTCGGTGAGTTTAATGTCCGTTCCCCTTCCCGCCATGTTGGTGGCAATGGTGACCACACCAGGCTTGCCCGCTTCGGCCACCACATCTGCCTCTTTTTTGTGTAGCTTGGCGTTGAGCACGTTGTGCTCCACCTTTCTTATGGTGAGCATGCGGGAGAGCAGTTCTGAAATCTCCACTGAGGTGGTGCCGATCAGTACCGGCCTTCCTTCCCGGCTCAGTTTGGTGACCTCTTCTATGATGGCATTGTACTTTTCCCTTTTTGTCTTGTAGATGAGGTCGTTGCGATCGTCCCGGGCAATGGGCCTGTTGGTGGGTATCTCCACCACGTCCAATTTGTAGATTTCCCAGAATTCCCCGGCCTCCGTGACCGCGGTGCCCGTCATACCCGCCAGTTTGCTGTACATTCTAAAGTAGTTCTGCAGGGTCACCGTGGCAAAGGTCTGGGTCAGCGCCTCGATCTTTACGTTCTCTTTGGCCTCTATGGCCTGGTGCAGCCCGTCTGAGTACCGCCGGCCGTCCATGATGCGCCCGGTCTGCTCATCCACGATCATGACCTTGTTGTCCATGACCACATATTCCACGTCCTTTTCAAAAAGGGTGTAGGCCTTTAGGAGTTGGCTCATGGTATGGATGCGCTCGCTCTTTACCGTGAAGTCCTTGAAGAGTTCTTCCTTTAGTTCTGCCTCTTTTTCTATCTCCAGCCCCTGCTGTTCTATCTTCGCAATTTCTGCCCCTATGTCCGGCATGACAAAGAAGTCCCTGTTCTTTTCTCCGGAGAGATAGTCCACCCCTTTGTCCGTGAGTTCTATTTGGTTGTTCTTTTCATCGATGACAAACAAGAGGTCCTCATCTACCTTGGGCATTTCCCTATTGTTGTCCTGCATGTAAAAGTTCTCTGTCTTTTGCAGCAATTGTTTGATGCCCTCTTCGCTGAGGTATTTAATGAGGGCCTTGTTCTTGGGCAGTCCGCGGTAAACCCTCAGGAGCAAAAACCCGCCCTCTTTGGTGTCTCCCTCGGCAATGAGCTTTTTGGCCTCGGCCAGCACCCCGGTAAGGTGCTGGCGCTGTTTTTGCACAATTTCGTGCACCTGGGGTTTTAGTTCGTTGAATTCATGGCGATCGCCCTCGGGCACGGGCCCGGAGATGATCAATGGGGTACGGGCATCGTCCACCAAAACGGAATCCACCTCATCCACTATGGCGTAGTTGTGCGGGCGCTGCACCAGGTCCTTTGGGGTATGGGCCATGTTGTCCCTGAGGTAATCAAAGCCAAATTCGTTGTTGGTGCCGTAGGTAATGTCTGCGTGGTAGGCCTGTCTGCGCCCCTCGGAATTGGGGGTGTGGTGGTCTATGCAGTCCACGGAGAGGCCGTGGAACTCAAAAATGGGCGCCATCCAGGCGCTGTCCCTTTTGGCCAGGTAGTCGTTCACCGTGACCAGGTGGGCTCCCTTTCCGCCCAGGGCGTTCAGGTAAAGGGGCAGGGTGGCCACCAAGGTCTTTCCCTCTCCCGTTTGCATTTCGGCAATTTTTCCCTGGTGCAGGGCAATGCCCCCAATGAGCTGCACGTCATAGTGCACCATGTCCCAGGTAACCTCCTTGCCGGCGGCGTCCCAGCTGTTGCGCCATACGGCCCGGTCTCCATCCAGGGTCACATAGTCTTTGGTGCCGCTTAGCTTACGGTCAAATTCAGTGGCCGTGACGGTAAGGGTCTCATTGTCCTTAAAGCGTTTGGCGGTTTCCTTTACCACCGCAAAGGCCTGGGGGAGGAGTTCGTTGAGGGTCTTTTCCGAAACTTTGTAAGATTCCTCCTTGAGCTTGTCTATCTCGGCATAGAGGTCTTCGTTCCTGTCTATGTCCGTGGAAGCCTGCACTTCCTCTTCCAGGGTCTTGATCTTGTCCGTGAACTCCTTCCTGGCCGTTTCTATGGCGTCCTTGAACTCCTGTGTCTTTTGGCGGAGGGCATCATGGCCAAGCTGTTCAAATTCGCTCTCGTGCGATTTTATTTTCTGCACCAGCGGTTGCAGTTCCTTGACGTCTTTTTTGGATTTATCGCCTACAAAGGCCTTTAAGAGTGAATTGATGAAATTCATGGGTATGTCTAGATTTTAATGTTGGCCGGAAAAAATCCATCTTTTGCGGCCGGCGGTCCTTGCGCCTTTCCTGTTTTGGCGCCATGGTTGGGGAAGGGGCAAAAAGCGTTCCATCTTCCGCTGTGGGTACCGCATTGTCCTTATCCCTGTCAAAATTACATAAAAAAAAAGCCTCCTAGGAGACTTTTGGGCAGTAAATGCATTAGGGTGCGATCAGTATTCGTCCTCGTTCCAAAGGTAGTCCTCTTCGGTGGGATAATCTGGCCAGATCTCTTCGATGGACTCGTATATTTCGCCGCCCTCCTCTTCCATGGCCTGCAGGTTTTCCACTACCTCCAACGGGGCACCTGTCCTGATGGAATAGTCAATAAGCTCGTCCTTGCTGGCCGGCCAGGGCGCATCGCTCAAGTAAGATGCCAGTTCTAATGTCCAATACATGGTGGTAACGTGTTTTTAAATTTTTGCAAAAATAATTTTTAAATGGTAACGGCCAAGATAATTTGCATTTATTTGGCCATCTTCCCAGAACATACAAATAGATATGCACATAACGAAGAAAAACTGAAAATATTAGACCCCCTTTTCGGGAATCCATTTTACCTCCTCGCCACCCAGGTCCAGGGAAAGCTTGCGCGAGAGCACAAAAAGATAGTCAGACAATCGGTTCAGGTAGCGCAGCACCTCCGGGTCAAAAGGCTCGTTCTCGTGCAACAGGGTGGCCATGCGCTCTGCGCGGCGGCAAACCGTTCTGGCCAGGTGACAATATGACACGGTGGTGTGGCCCCCCGGCAAGATAAAGTGGGTCATGGGGGGCAATTGGGCATCCATACGGTCAATGGCCCCTTCCAGAAAGGCAATGTCCGCATCCTTGATCCGCGGAATGTTTAGGCGTTCCCTTCCATTTTTCAAGGTGGCCTTTTGGGGGTCCGTGGCCAAAATGGCGCCCACGGTAAAGAGCTTTTCCTGTATATGCATCAGGGTTTCCTTTCCCTCTTGGTGCATGGGCTGGTCCCTTAGCAGTCCCAGCCAGGCATTGAGCTCGTCCACGGTGCCGTAACTGTCTATGCGAATATGGTGCTTGGGCACACGGGTGCCTCCAAAAAGGGCCGTTGTGCCCTGGTCTCCGGTCTTGGTGTATATCTTCATTCGTTGTCTTAGTATTGAGTGTATGGTATAAAGTACTGAGTATTTAGTATTAAGTATTGAGTACTGAGTAAAAGGGGTTCAATTTTCCCATTTCAACCTTCCCATTTCCCCTTTCGTATTTCCGTACTTTCAGCAGATGGCCGCGTCGCTGGGAGACTGCTTGCCAAACTTCAACATTTAGATGGCTCCTCGCCATGACGTTTTTAAATTTTCAACCCCAAACTTCGAACATCCAATTTCGTGATTCAGTACTGAGTTTTGAGTACTGAGTATTAAGTAATGAGTATTTAGTATTAAGTATTGAGTAAAGGGGGTTTAATTTTCCCATTTCAACCTTCCCATTTCCCCTTTCGTATTTCCGTACTTTCAACAGATGGCCGCGTCGCTGGGAGACTGCTTGCCAAACTTCAACATTTAGAGGGCTCCTCGCGATGACGTTTTTAAATTTTCAACCCTACACTTCGAACTTCCAATTTTGTGATTCAGTGCTGAGTACTGAGTACTGAGTACCGAGTATTAAGTATTAAGCATCCGATCCCTGCTCACTCTTTTTGCTCCCGCTCTTTACGTTTGTATTTCTCCATGAATTTTCTCGATTTCCGTTCCTTGGCCTGTCTCCTGTTCATGATGGTCACGGCCAGGTAGATCACGATGAGGACACCTAGAATGATGTAGATGGTATTGTCCATGGGATTTGTGTTTGTTCCACCTCAAAAATAAGGAAAAGAAGATGTACCTGCACATCTTTTTCCGCCCAGGGCGCCATTGGCCGCGGTGGCATCCCGCCGTACCCGTTCCCAGGATTTAGGTACGCAGGGTAAAGTGTTCCTTGGCCTGCTCCCGCCCAAAAAAAACAACACCACAATGGAACAGGTCCAGGGTAACCCTGCCGCGCGGCTCTTGAAGCAGTTGCTTCCAGGCCCTAAACCGTTCACGGCTTTTGTGTATGTCCGGCACCACCAGCATGCCCCCGGCCGCCATTGCCGGTGCCGCCCCAAAAAAGGCATTGGGAAGGCCTTTGTTCAGATAGGCCACTTGGGGCGCTTTGGGCTGCCAACGGATGGGGCCGCACTGTTGTTCCAGCTTGCTTTTCAGCTGGGGCCGCTCATGGAACAACCATACCCCATCAAAACTAAAGTACCTTATGCTCTGGGCCAGTACGGCCTCTGTGGCCGTTAGTCCGCCCGGCTTTTTTTGGTGCAGGCAGCGGGTGAGGTAACCGTACACAAAGGGCGAGTGCACCCCGTGCGCATTGGTGCTGGCCAGAAGGAATTTTAGATAGCTTATTAAAGGATACACGAGCTTTCTTTGAGCCGCGAAATTAGGAAAATACTCCAGATGCAGCAGCCAAACGGTTGGCGAAGCGTTTTGCAAAAGCGGGGTGCTGCCCTTCCTGCCCACAAAGGGAATGCTCCCCGAAAGGGCTCCGGTTGCCGAAAACCAGCTGCAGGGCCCCACGGAAGGCCAAGGGCACATCAACCTAAAAAAAAAGGCACGGCCCGCACCGGCATCATCAGGGAGAAAGGCCCTTTCTTGGGCGGCAGCTGTCCAAGTCACGGAAAACGGCCCCTCCCCGAACACTGTTCTTATTAAGAATGAGTTTGAATTAGCGTTAAAAATGACATAACTCATATAATAATGTGGAACTTATGCTTTATTTTATGGTTTGAACGAGAATTTGAACGTACCACGGTATAAATTGCAACAATTATGGCATGTGAGAGTAGTTTTAAGATCATTAAAGGCGTGTTGACCCGTTTTTTGGAGGAAAATGGACACCGAAAGACGCCAGAACGCTATGCCATCCTGGAGGAGATCTACAATATTGACGAGCACATGGATGTGGATACCCTCTATGTGCACATGAAGAACGAGGGCTTTCGGGTGAGCCGGGCCACCATTTACAACACCATTGAGCTGCTGCTGGATGCCGGCCTGGTGCGCAAGCACCAGTTTGGCGACAAACAGGCCCACTACGAGAAATCTTTCTTTGATGGTGGGCACGATCACATTATCCTTACCGATACCGGTGAGGTGGTGGAGTTTACCGATCCCCGGGTAGAGGCCATTAAAAAGACCATTGAGGAGGTGTTTGACATTAAGATAGAAAAGCACTCCCTTTATTTCTACGGGAAGCGCAACTCCGAAAAAGTGACGGAAGAGGTAGTGGGCTAGCCAAGGCCTCCCTTTTGTCCGGGTCCGCGTTGTTGGCCCCATGCACCAGACCACGCCACAGCGCGCCAGGCCCCGCGCCAGGGCGCAAAAATTACTTGCTTCCATCATGGCCCGTGCTGCCGCACGCTTTGGCACTGCACCTAAATTTTACGGCTTACTGGCTTGGAGCACCAGTTTTCCCAGAAAGGGATGGTTGGCGCAGAGGCGCGGAGGGGACCGTTTACGCGACTTGCCGGGCCATACCGCCGGGCCAATGGCTGTATCTTTACGTATCCAGAGCCCGGCCAAGATGGCCGGGCACCGCAATTCAATGGCCTGTACCCCGCAACTATTCCAGTAATTCGGTGGCTATGATCACCTCGCTTTGCAAGGTCTTGTGCACCGGGCATTTAGACGCAATTTCGGCAAGGCGCTGCCGCTGGGCCGTATCCAGGTTGCCCACAAACCGCAATTTTTTCTGCAAGTGGTCCAAGCGTTTGGGCTCATCCAGATCCAGCTTTAGGTCGTCACTGTGCTTTTTGGAATAGGTGATGTACACAAACACCTCCCGTAGGTCCCACTTCTTGCGCTCGGCATACAACTTTAGGGTCATGGCGGTACAGGCGGCCAATCCCGCATTGAGGAACTCATAGGGCGAGGGGCCAAAATCGTCCCCACCAACACTGCCGGGCTCATCGGCAATGAAGGCGTGCCGTTTGGTCTGTATGGAGGTGGTAAAGTGGTCTTCCACCAGGTTCAGATGGCCCACCAGCTGTTCGCCCTCGGGGTCCGGCATGGCATGCTCCACCGGTTCAAAATAGCGCTGTACCCAACTGCCGATCATGTTGCCGGCATAGGCGCTGTCCCTGGATTCGGTCAGGAGGTGGTCTGCCTGGTCCAAGCTAATGAAGCTCTTTGGGTGGTGGGCATTGTGGTAGAGCTGGTGGGCGTTCTCCACGCCAACAATTTGATCAAAAGGGGCGTGCATGATCAAGAGGGGCTTGCGCAGCTCTTTGGTAATCTTGGGCAGATCGGTCTTCCCAAAGTCGGCCACAAATTCTTGGTCGATCTTAAACGGCCTGCCGCCAATGTTCACCTCCACCTCGCCCTTTTCCTTCACCTCTTCCAGGCCGTGTGAGAACAGATGGGTCACGTGCTGCACCGTAGCCGGGGCGCCAATGGTGGCCACTGCCTTAATGTTCTCCAACTTGGACGCCGCCACGATCGCCGCCGCCCCGCCCAGGGAGTGGCCCACCAGGAGGGAGGGCGCTTGGTAGTGCTTTGCCAGGTGGTCACTGACGGACAGCAGATCTTCTATGTTTCCGGAGAAGTGGCTCTCGGCAAAGGCACCCTCACTGCGCCCAAGGCCCGTAAAATCGAACCGTACCACCCCAAAGCCGTGCTGGGTCAGGGCCCTGCTGATGTTCTTTACCGCGCCCAAGGTGCTGTTACAGGTAAAGCAATGGGCAAAAATGGCGTAGTGGTTGGGCTTTTGGTTGGCCGGCAGCTCCAGGTACGCCTGTAATTTATGGCCTTTTTTATTGGGTATCTCCAGTTTTGTGCTCTTCATTTCGTTGTGCTTTGTGTTATGGTATTGGTGCTGTGCGCACCTTCATTTTCTTTAGAAAGGTGGCAAAAACAGCTGCCCGAAAAATAGGCCTTCCAGTGGTGGCCCAAGGTGTGCCCGTTTTGCGTATTCATATTATCTATTTGGGTGTGACCCAAGGGTTTCGTTGGCCCTGTTGCCCGGAGGGCAAGCACCCCCCAGGTTTGGACGCCAATTTATGGAATTCCTTACGCCCCGTGCCCATTTTTCTTTATCGGCCCCGCGGCCGGCCTTTTTTGGTTCGCGGTCCAATGGGAAACCAAGCACCATGCCCACCGGGGCGCTTCACGGCGGGTAACCCATGAACCCGTGGAGGTCAGGGCATCCAAACTAAGCTAGGGGGGGCACTGCCCCAAAAGTGGCCTCATAAAAGTACGCCAAATCCCTGGATCGGGCCCGTCCGCGCTCCCTTTGGGACCATATGAAAAAGCAATTGCAAAGTCGGCCCCGGCACCTTGGTCTCACAGTGCCGGGGGCCGGGGCCATTTGGGCGCTTACCCAACCACGGTGGCAGTTATCAGGGCAATGTGTCGGATACCGACCCAAATGGACAAGGGGGGAAGGCGTGGGCGTTCCCTGCGGGCCGGGCTATGCGCTGCAAGTCCGCGCTCGTGCCTCGCTGTGGGCTTTCCGCTCCTATCCCTAACGCGGGCCCCGGGGCTTGCCAGGTGCCTGGGGCCCTAGGGACCCCTTTCGGTGTTGCAGTGGTGGCCCTCATGCTTGGTTGGGCCAAGATGCCACCGGGACCATTGATAGGGATGCCAAAATGGCCCACAGCGGCAGCACGAACACCAAAAGTTTTGTTATCTTGTGCGTATAATGGGTATATGATCAATGATCATATTCCTACGTTAGCAACAAGCTCAAAAAACCGATGACCAAAGATATTCTTTACAATAATCCACTAGCATTTTACGAAGTTCTACTACTCGGGCCATTGACGGAAATCTATACTGCTCGAAAAGAAACAGAGTTAAGCGAATGGATGGAATATTCAACCTTACTCATTGATAAATTTGCGATTCATTCATCTTCATTTTTTCATTTATCTAACGGAATAATTGAGCATAAAAAATCTGGAGAAATTAAGAAAATGAACGGTTATGACCTGTTTACGGTAAATACAACAATTAGGGTCTTAATTGAAACTTACGTTGCATTTAATCACATTTTCGTAGAACCAAAAACTAATTCCGAAAAACACTTTCGTTTTCTACTCTGGAAACTGGATGGACTTTATCAAGAAAAAAAATACGAAATTGAATTAACCGATTACAAAGAAATAGAAGAAGTTCTAAAGGAAAGAGATAATCAGATTTCAAAAACTATTTCAGAAATTGAAAAATCCGAGTTTATAAATAGTATCCCAAAAAACTATTTAATTAAGATTTTTGACCCAAGCAAAAAAAAATCAAAATGGAGATTTTTAATTAAAAACAACAGATTGAGAGTCTTACAGATAATTGATTTAATAAAACATTGCTGTAAGACAAGAGCATTTATAAATACCTATAAACACTCTTCAATACATACTCATTCGAATTATCCAGCGATTGAAGAATTCAGGAAAGTAAAAGGAAAAGTTATTTCATCCGAATATACTGACCCATTTACACGCCTAGCAATTTATCTAACTTGTTTATTTATAAATGACATTTGTGAAATTGACAATAATTCAAATCAAAAGTTGAACGAAATGGAACTTGGCTTTAAGAACTTTATAGTTGGAATAAGCAAGAACATAAAAGAAACTGAGGAAAAGCCAGTTGCTAACAATGTATAAAAAAAATAGGGCGGTAAGTGCTGAATTTAAAGGCTTGGGCGTATTTGTGAAGTCGCCAAATCTTTTGATTTGGTTTTTAGAAAAATAAGGTAAAAACAAAATGCAAAAGATTTGGCTTGTGACTAAACGTATAGAACATCGCTTACGATCTGCCCTACTTTTCTTATACTCACCGTTGTGTGCAATGTGACCAATCAATACGAAAATTATGAGTGAACAAAAAATAGAACATCTTCAGTTACATTATTATTTATCGAATAATGAACATTCGATGGACGCAAAAATTTTTAATACAGTAGAAGCTGAATTATTAAAAATCGTTGATGAAGTAACAAAAATTCTTGATTTAGAAGTATCTATTGAAGTTCAAGCTCTTGAAGAAGGTGGTTTAAAAGCCATTTACAAATTTTGGAATAAAAAGAAAAATAGGAGAAAAGTTGTAATAGTTGGAACTTTCTTTGCTGGAATAGTTGCTACAATAATGTCTGACGTAATTTCTCAAAAAATAAATTCAGACCCAGAAATGGAACGATTGAAAAAAGAGAAATTAGAGCTGGAAATTAAAAAATTAAAAAAAGAACTGAACGAAGACAAAAATGAGGAAAATGAAGAACAGGAAGAATTTATAGTTGACCAAGAATTTATAAACGAGCTTTCTATTTATATTTCGGAACTTAATAAAGTTAAAATATCGAAATCAAAATTTTATGAAAATCTGCTAAATGTTGGAAAAGTTGACCAAGTTTCAACACAAGAATTAGATGAAAATCTGGAACCGAAATCTCAAGAAAAGATAGTCCCAAGAAAAGATTTTAACTTATTCATTGTAAAAGATAAGGACATTGACCCTGAATATCTGAACGACATAGAATTAGAAATTGTTTCGCCCGTTTTGAAAAGAAGCAGAATGAGCTGGAAAGCAGTTCATCAAGGAGAACAAATAACTTTTACTCTTAAAGATGAGAATTTCAAAAATTTAATAATAAATAAGAATTTGCAATTTTCAAATGGAACTAAAATTATTTGTGATTTAGAGATAAAGCAAAAAATTACTGATGACGGAGAAATTATTAGAGCTGGAAAAACTGTTTATAATGTTACGCAAATAGTTTATACAGATGGAGATATAATTGATATAATATAAAAACACTGCACACAACACCGTGTATAATTAATGGCTAGTTATAGCCTACTTACGAAAATCCTCGCGGATTTTCTATTCGGTATTTATTTGCTAAATTACGTGCTAAACCACGCCACTAATCATACACAAACACGTTGTGCGTCATTTAAAAAAATACAATGAATATTGAAACTCTCCCTCTAACATCTAACGAATTAGAAATAATTCAAAAGAAATATGAAAAACGATATTCAAAATTCAAAAGCACTTCACTTATTGCTATAATACTCGGGATTGCAGCATTATTTACTCCACCCGAAGTTTGGAACTTTCTAAAAGTCTTTGATAAAAAACAAGGTATTAGGAACTTAGAAGATGTAAATGAATATATGTTTCAAAACCCCACCATGATAGTTATTGTAATATTAGCAGTTACTTCGATAATTTTTCTTAGCAAGTATATTTTCATCAACCCGCTTAAAAAAGATTTAAAAGAAAAAGAAAAAATAAGAGGACAATTTCAGATAACTAGGATAGAAAATATTGGAAAAAGAGTTTCAGAAAAATTGGGAGGTTTGGATACAATTTTACATTTTGAAAAAAACACCACAAAAATCAAAAAACATCTTTTTAACAAGACAGATAAACCTGAATTACTGAATGCGAAAGGAATTATAATTGAACAATCTAAGCATACGGGCATTATATTTTTAGAAAAAATTATTCAAAATTCAATTAATGAAAAAATAGGAAGTGAGTTACAAGAACAATTCAATCAGACTAAAAAACAGTTTTTAAATAAACGAGAACTACATCCTTTATTTGAACAATTCAAAAATTATATTTCGAAAATAAATATTGAAGAATTAATTTCAGATTTTGAAAAAGAAATTGACTTGAATATTGATGCATGGTGGACAAATTCAGAAAAAAAAGTAGATTTAAATTCCAAAATATTGGCGATTCTTTTCACACATCGCGATTTAGCAGACAAGAACCCTGAAGCAAATGTATATGGTGTTAATGAGGTAAATAATCCTCTACAAATTGTAACTGAATCATACGATTTAGGCTCGCATGACTACGCTGATGGATATTATGCTCTTCCTGGAATTACATTAACTTTCTGCAAAGAGCTGCATAAACTCGATTACACTAGTTTGAAAAACACAGAATATGAAGGGCTGGATTGGTATGATTTTGATGGACGAATTGAGCTTTTCGATTCGTATAGATTTGCATTAAAGTATGCATTGCACAAAAGTCTCTCAAACCTCGAAAAAAGAAATAGATTTAATAAAATAAACTCAACTAAACCACTTCATTTTTTAGTACAAGAATATCACGATGGAAAGGTTACTCCTGTACTAATCGTGGAATAAAACGAACGCACAACAAAACCTATAAACAATACGGGCTTCGGGCTTATTAGCAAGGGTTTGTGTATTTTTATGAAGTCCGCAAAATCTTTTGGATTTTGATCTGGACAGGAAAAAATAAATCAAAACAAAAAGATTTTGAAAGCTACCCCAAAATCCGGAGTGCTCTAAAATGGGAAAATGAGTAACTTTAAATTTTGGGACAATGAAAAAAAGCAAGTTTACAGAGAGCCAGATCATCGGGATGATCCGGCAGTACGA